>JAFXYK010000004.1 GCA_017541805.1 Paludibacteraceae bacterium | reverse complement strand
TTCTTCGCGATCCATTTACCGAAAGCCGCATTGGCTTGTGCCCGTTGGTCGTCAATCAGGCTTCGCATGGGGTTGTTCTCCAGTTCCAGATCCCATTTCGTCAGGGTGCGAACGATAGCATGCCATTCCTCTATCGTGCTGGCGGTATCGATCATATAGGTGATATCGCTCCATTCCTGACGGTAGTTCTGTTGCGCCTGTTCCGTCACGATCTCCTGCTGATGAATATGTTTCTTCAAGCACAGCAGTATCTGACTCGGGTTAACGGGTTTGATCAGGTAATCCGCGATCTTCTCACCGATAGCCTGCTCCATGATATGTTCCTCTTCGGATTTGGTGATCATCACGACCGGCACTTCCGGGTGCAGGCGTTTGATCTCCTGCAGCGTCTCCAGGCCACTCATACCCGGCATGTTCTCATCCAGGAAAACAATGCTGAATGTCGAATGGCTAATGGCTTCCAAGGCATCGTCACCGTTCGTGGCGGTCACTACCTCGTAGCCTTTGCCTTTCAGATAGATGATATACGGTTGTAACAAATCTACTTCGTCATCAACCCAAAGTATTTGGTTCATAGTTCCTCCATTTATTGATTAGGTTTGTCATATCTTCCGGCCATTCGCTGTCGAAGAACATCCGCTCTCCGGTGCGGGGATGGGTGAAGCCCAACGTGCGCGCGTGCAGCACTTGCCGCGGACAGAGTGCGAAACAGTTCTCGATATATTGCCGGTATTTCTGTGTACGGAGACCTTTCAGTATCTCGCACCCTCCGTATTTCTCGTCGCAGAACAGCGGGTGACCGATATGCTTCATATGTACGCGTATCTGATGCGTACGTCCTGTCTCCAGGCGGCATTCGACCAAGGTCACATACGGAAACTGCTCCAGCACCCGCCAGTGCGTGATCGCTTCTTTGGCTTGCGGACACTCCTCCGGATCCCATACTTTGTAAATCGTTCGGTCGCGGTTGTCACGCGCCAGCGCACCTTCTATCGTGCCGCTCTGCTCCTTGAACGTACCCCACACAAGGGCGTTGTACGTGCGCTCCGTCGTATGATCGAAGAACTGCTTGGCCAGGTGTGCCTTCGCTTCCGGCGTCTTGGCGATCAGCAGCAGACCCGACGTGTCTTTGTCGATCCGATGTACCAACCCGATATCCGGGTTATTGATGTCGATAGGCGATTTTTGATGTTTGATTTTTGATTGCTGCTCAAAGTGATAGGCAAGGGCATGCAGCAGCGTGTGCTCGTAGTTGCCGTGACCGGGATGAACGACTAATCCGGCAGGTTTATTGACCACCAACAGGTCCTCGTCCTCATAGACGATGTTCAGCGGGATGTTCTCCGGCGTGATGGTGAAGTCATGCGGCTCATGATCCAGCAGCACCTGAATGATATCGCCGGGTTTGATGCGATAGTTAGAGGCTACGGGAGTGCCGTTGACCCACACATTACCCGTATCCGCAGCCGTCTGGATGCGGTTACGACTGGTGTTCGTCATGTGCTCCGCCAGATATTTGTCAATGCGTTCTTTGCCTTGACCCTTATCTACTTCACAGCGCCAACGCTCCCATAACTCTTCGTTATCGAATTCTTCGCTCATCAATTACTACGTCCCAATTAGAAAAACATCTCTTCGTCTTCCTCTTCTGCACTCTGCGCGGAAGCGGCTTTCTCGATGTCGGAGGACAGACGCAAAGTCACGGTCTCGCCTTCGATTGCTTTCTCGCCGGCACTCGGTGTCTGACGGTAGATATATTTCTCTACCTCCTTCTCCGGGTCGATGTCCTCTTGGTCGTACAGCACCGCACCGATCGTCAATCGATGTTGCAGCAACAGACCGCGGGCGTCGGAAAGGGTCATACCCAGCACGTTCGGCACTTCCACTTCTTCTGTGCCGCGACCGAAACCGACCACCAGACGTACTTTAGTACCCACAGCGATCTTCTCGCCTACGTTGATACTCTTTCCGTCCGCTTTCACATCCAGTACCAGGTCGCGGAACTCGGACGGTTCGTAGTCGTACTCCTCGTCCACCACCAGACCTAAACCGCGTAAGGTAGCTTCGGCTTGACGGTAACTTATATCGCGCAGGTCCGGTAGTTGCACTTGGCGCTTACCGCTCGCATTGATAGTGACGTAGATCGCACGGCCGTGCTTCACATGACTGTCCGGCGTCGGGTCCTGCTCCACGATCGTACCGAACGGCACTTTGTCGGAATAGGTCGAGTCGATCACCACCAGTTTCAGTTGATCCGTCTCCAGCATCTCTTTGGCTTCGTCCACCGTGAAGCCTTTGATATTAGGCACCTGCACTTCGATACCGTGCTCCGTATAACTGCGCAGGTATGACGTCAAGGCCCATAGCAAAAGCGACAATACGCCGATCGCCAAGGCGATGTTGAACACAACGAAGATAGAGCCGTTACGAACTTCTTTCCAGTTGATGTTTTTGATGTTAAATTTCTTTTTCATATCAATGAATCAGGTTCTTTCCGGTCATCTCGGACGGCTGCTCGATGCCTAAGATATGGCAGATCGACGGAGCGACGTCCGCGAGAATACCGTTCTCCACCTTCGCGTTCGTATGATCCTTGCTCACATATACAAACGGAACCGGGTTGAGGCTGTGTGCCGTGTTCGGTGTACCGTCGGCATTGATGGCGTTGTCGCAGTTTCCGTGATCGGCGATGATGATGATCTCGTAGCCGTTGCGCAATGCCGCTTCTACCGTCTCGTTCACGCAGATATCGATCGCCGTGATAGCCTGTTGGATCGAGTTGTAAACACCCGTGTGACCCACCATGTCGCCGTTCGCGTAGTTGAGGATGATACAATCGTATTTCTGACTGTTGAGGGCATCGCGCAGCGCGATCGTCACTTCCGGAGCCGACATCATAGGCTGCAGGTCGTAGGTCGCTACCTTCGGACTCGGGATCAAGATACGGTCTTCGTTCTCGAACTCTGCCTCACGACCGCCGTTGAAGAAGAAAGTCACGTGTGCAAATTTCTCCGTCTCAGCGATACGCAGCTGCTTCATGCCGAGCTTGCTCACTACTTCACCGAGGGTGTTAGTCACGTTCTCTTTCGGGAACAGTACATGCAGGCCCTGGAACGAACTATCATACGGCGTCATACAGCAGTAGTGCAGGTTCGGAATGGTCTTCATTCCGTTCTCCGGCATGTCTTGCTGCGTGAGGGCGATGGTGATCTCTTTCGCGCGGTCGTTACGGTAGTTGAAGAAGATGACAGCGTCGCCTTCTTCGATTGTAGCCAACGGTTTGCCGTTGCGTACATGTACGATCGGCTTGATGAACTCATCCGTCACTTCCGCGTCATAGCTGGCTTGCATCGCCTCGTGCATGTTCTCGAAGGCAGCACCTTCACCGTTTACCAACAGGTCGTAACCTACCTTCACGCGCTCCCAACGTTTGTCACGGTCCATCGCATAGAAACGACCGCAGATAGACGCGATCTCACCGGCCGATTTGGCACAATGTGCTTCGAGTTGGTCGATGAAGCCGATACCCGAACGCGGGTCGGTGTCACGGCCGTCCATGAAGCAATGGATGAATGTCTTGCCTTGCAGTTCGTATTTGGCTGCGATGTCGCAGAGATAGAACAGGTGCTCCAGGCTCGAGTGCACACCGCCGTCCGAAGTAAGACCCATGAAATGGATCTTCTTGCCGTTCTCTTTAGCGTAGCTAAAGACCGCTTTGATCTCCGGATTATCCAGAATACTACCGTCTTTGCAAGCGCGGTTGATCTTCACCAGGTCCTGATAAACGACACGTCCAGCACCGATATTGAGGTGTCCTACTTCGGAGTTGCCCATCTGGCCGTCAGGCAGTCCGACATTCTCTCCGCTCGCTTGTAACTGCGAGTTAGGGTAGGTTTCCAATAACTTGTCCCAATGGGGCGTAGAGGTACAATGGATCGCATCCGCGGTATCTTTATGACCGATACCCCAGCCATCCAAAATCATCAATAATGCTTTGCTCATATTATCTTTAAACTTTTAACTCTTAACTTTTAACTCTTAACTAGCTTGTCCACAAGCTCCGGCACTCCCTCCGTGGCTTTCTTCTTGATATGGGTGATCTTGTCTGCCCATACACCGAACTCCGGCTGGCCGGGATCCACGAAATAGATAGGTATTCCCGGTCGGGTGTAGTGCAGCAGCGAAGCCGCCGGATAGACATTGAGACTCGTACCGATCACGATCATCATGTCTGCTTGACTGGCGATGCGGCATGCCTCGTCGAAATACGGTACGCCTTCGCCGAAGAATACGATATACGGCCGTAGCAACGAACCGTCCGGGTGCCGATCACCGTAGTGTTGCTCCCATCCTTCCAAGGGCACGGTAGCTAACTCGTCCCGTTCGGAACGTAACTTCGTGATCTCGCCATGCAGGTGTACCACGTTCTTTGCGCCCGCGCGTTCATGCAGGTCGTCGATGTTCTGCGTGATGATACGGGTGTCCGGGAACGCCTGCTGCAACTTAGCAATCGCGATATGTGCGGCGTTAGGTTGGGCGTTCAATGTGTCCCTACGACGGTCGTTGTAGAACTTAACGCATAACTCCGGGTTGCGCAACCATGCCTCGTGCGTACACACATCCTCTACGCGGTAATGTTCCCATAAACCGTCGCTGTCGCGGAAAGTACCCAGACCACTCTCGGCACTCACCCCTGCTCCTGTGAAAACAACTATCATAAACTTTTAACTCTTAATTTTTAACTATCGACTTAATTGAGCAAGTTTCCTTACTTGATCAATTTGTCGTTTGTCATCCGCCTCCCGCAGACTCTGCCGTTTGTCGTACGTGTGTTTACCTTGGCAGAGCGCGATCTCCATCTTCGCCAGTCCGCGCTCGTTGATGAATAGCTCCAGCGGAATGATGGTCTTACCCGTATCTTTGGTCGCTTTCTCCAACTTACGTATCTCGCGCCGCTGCAGTAGCAGTTTGCGGTCACGTTTGGCTTCGTGGTTGGCGTACGAACCGAACCGGTACTCGGCGATATGCATCTGTTTGACGTACATCTCCCCGTGCTCTACGGCGCAGTAACTGTCCACCAGCGATGCCTTGCCCTCACGGATTGACTTTATCTCCGTGCCGAACAACTGTATGCCTGCCGTATAGCGGTCGAGGATGATATACTCAAACCTCGCCTTCTTGTTCAATATCCGTATGTCACTCTTCGCTTTCACTCTCCACTTTCAACTTTCCACTCTCCACTTTCCGATATTTCTTCTGTCTCTGCTCCCATCGTTCACGTGCGTATTGCTGCATGTCGATCACGGTGTCGTTCTCGTCAATGATCTCCAGTCCGAAGATCGTCTCGATGATATCTTCCAGCGTCAATATACCTACAAAACAGCCGTATTCATCGATGATCTGTGCGATCTGGCTCTTCTGCTTGAGCATACTATCAAAAATCGTACCAAGGGTCAGGTCCTGGTCGAAAGCCGGCAACGGACGTTTGATACCGCCGAGCGTCTTGCGGAAATGGTCCTCCGTCAACTCCTCCAATGCATCATTACGCAGCACATAGCCCGTGATATACTCCGGCGCTTCGGGTTTATACAGCGGAATACGCGAGAAATGGTCGTATTCATCGTTGTCATAATAGGCGCGCAGCGTCATGTTCTCCGGCGCTATCTTCGCTACCACGCGCGGCGTCATCACGTCGTACGCATGGATGGTGTCCAGGCGCATCAGGTTGGAGAAGATCTTGTTCTCGTCTTCATCCACCACTCCTTCTTCTTCACCTACATTCACCATTGACAGCACCTCTTCGCGGCTCACCGACGGCTCATCTTCGTTATCCGGGAACATCTTCGTGATCAACTCTACCAACAGCACAAACGGGTAGAGCACGATGATCAGAAAATGAATCGTTCGCGCCGTGAAACCCATCAACTGACGCCAGTAGGTCGTACCGATCACCTTCGGAATGATCTCCGAGAAAACGAGGATCAACAGCGTCGTGATCGCGGACATCAAGCCGAACCATTTACTGCCGAACACCGCCGTCACCTGCATACCTACGCCGGCGGCACCTATCGTGTTCGCGATCGTGTTCAACGATAATATAGCCGCTAAAGGACGACCCGTGTCATCCTTGTATCTCGCCATCAAACTGGCAGGTTTGTACCCCTCTTCCTCACGTAAGTTGATATAACTGAGTGAGGTGGTCATCAGCACCGATTCCAGCACGGAACACAGAAAACTGATTCCCATCGCACCGAATAAAAACAATAATAATAGTCCCATATCTTTCGCCCGCAGGCTCTCTTACACAATTTTGCGTGCAAAATTACTACTTTTTTTTGAGATACGCAAATTCTATGGAAAGAAAAGTGCAATTATTCGGATTTTTAAGGGGGGTGCGATGTTGGTGTGACGTGATAAGACGGTCGCTGGAAGGTACCGCTTATTACCTACTAATAACCTACTAATAACCTACTAGCTACATACTAATCGCGTACTATAGGATGCTAAATTGTGGGGGCGGAGGTAACAACAAAAAAATGACGTCTGCAAGAAACATTGTGGCAAAAAATGCAGCAAAAGCGGGCAATTCTATTTGCTATCTACAGGCAATTACAGGAACGGGAGGAGTGGCGATGGGTGTTGTAGGGAGCGAGGGCGTAGGAGATTTTGATGCCTACGTCGAAGAGAGCTCCGTCTTGGACCAGTTTACGGCCTTGTCGATTGGCTTCCATGACAGGTGTGAGAAGACGTTGAAGTGGGAAACCGTCACGTGTATCGGTGAGCATCAGTAGACTGATGGCATCGCTTTGAGAGGGCGTATATTTGGAAAAACAATAGTCGAAATAAGCGCCGACGATGAGGTATGAATGCGAGCGGTTCGACCATGTGTTGAGTGGGATGATATAACTCAGTTCCATTGACAACCACCATTGCACTTTTGGCAGGTTCAGTTTACCGCCTTGGGTCATTTCAAAATTTCGTGAAGCAGCTAAAGGATAGGACTCATAGACGCGGTTGTCGTAATCCGGGTAATAGACGGAGAGCGCCGCGTTTTTGAGGGTTTGGTTCCAATTGGCGGTTAGTGGAAAGACGGCTTTGGCACCCGCTAAGAAGAGAATGTTTTTCTTGGATAGCGCCAACTGAAGCGGCACGCCGACGGACCAGGTTGTATAACGTTCGCTGAGATTGCCGATCGTATAGTCGATGTCCATTTGTTGGTTCTCCACATCGATGGTAGAATAATGATCTTCGTAATTGGTCTTGCCAAAACCGGCATTGTGACAGTCGAGTGTGAGACCCGTTCGGAAACCGATCACATACAGCGAGAGGTAGTTGTAATAGAGTTGTGCGCCGCCGTTAAAACCGACTTGCTTTTTGACATATACCGGTTGAGACGACATACCGGCTATACCGCCGTGAACACCCATTTCAAACAAGTGCTCGGCGTGTGCCCAAAGCGGGAAAAGCAGCAGTATGTACAATATCGCGCGTCTCATGGTATCAGTCGTTTTTCCGTCCAGACTTTTTCACCCTGTTCGTAGCGAATCATATACAGGTTCTGCCATCTATACACTTTTATCTCAATTGGCGCTTCCTCCTTTGTATCTGAAATAATGAGGATATTGGACCATATTGTCTGGTTATTATCCAATTCAATTCGCAGTTGGAACCGTCCGTTGAGTTCGTTTTGCTCGGAGTAGTCATCGTCGGTAGCTCCGGGTATAGGTTCGTCATTCTTGTACCATTGCATGGTAGTCGCCGTGCGCTCCGGGAAGAGTTTACGGAAGGTGACATTGTCCAATAGTAACTGCCAGTTATACTTGTTGACGATGAGCGGGTACTGAGTCTGCGGTTGTGGCGGATCAGGTGGCTCCGGCGGGTCCGGTGGCGTAGGAGGATCCGGTCGCTCGCAATGTTCCGTTGATAAGGTCAATATATAGAGCAAACTGTCACAATCACGCTGGTCTTTATACAGGATTTCATAGGTGGTCGGCTCTACAAACAACGTATCTCGCCAGCGATACGGCATTAACGTATCACAAACCATAGTATCCGCGGTAATAATAAGCATTTCCGGACAAGGCGGTATAGGCGGTTCACAGTGCTCCGTTTCTACCTTCATGACATAATAGATACTATCAAAGCCGCAGCTGCTACGGAGTGTATCGCGCAGGGTATCGGCCATAGTGAATGACTTTTCACGCCATGTGATTTGCGGTAGGGTATCACAGACGAGGGTGTCTGTCCTCACCGTGTCCGGTGTCATGCAAAGGTGTATCTCAATATCGTCAAGGGCGAAGTCGTTGCCGTTGCCGTTGGTAACATTGTTGTAAATAGTAAGACGGATTGCGTCCACACCTACAGGCACTGTGAAGTTCATACCGACCAGGTGCCATGCCGATGAATACTGCCAATCGGTTTTGGCTGGTAGGTTCTCGTCAAAAGGAATCTCTTGGGTGTTCTTTTCCGCTAAGGTCGCACCTGTTTGCGGATTCGTTAGAACAAACTTCAAACAAGGAGAAATAACCGGTCCACGATTGCGCGTGTACCAATCGTATTGGAACCACGTGAACACATTCGCCACATAAGCACTAAAAGTCAGTTCTATGCCTTCGCACAGACCGCTTATTTCCGTTTGGTAGAATTGCTGGTTCCCGCCGTTTCCATCTATCTCTACGAAATAACCGCGCGTATAATCATTTGGGTACGTGTGATCGTCTTGAATATACCACTGCGAGCGTTTAGTGGACAAGTCTGCGCCGGGTATGGTCCAACCGGTTGTATCTCCGTTGCAGTAACCGGATTTGGTTACCATGTACGTGCCGGATCCCATCCCATGCGTAGACTGCCTATAACTCATTCCAGGCACAGGTGTTGAACTAACCCTCGGATCAGATGGATTATTTCCGCCAAAATCTTCGCGGAAAAGCAGAATACCATCCGTACAGAGTACCGGTTCCGGTTCTTCGCAATGCTCCGTTTGGATGTTCAAAACATAGTAGATACTATCGAAACCGCATGAACTGAACACCGTATCTCGCAAAGTGTCAGCCATAACGAATGACTTTTCTCGCCATTGGATTTTACTAATGGTGTCGCAAAGGAGAGTGTCTGTTACGACGGTATCAGGTGTCATACATAGGTGGATCTCAATGTCATCAATAGCAAAATCGTTGCCGTTAGAACCGGTTGTATTGTTATAGATAGTCAATTGGATTTGGTCCACGCCATTAGGAACGGTGAAGTTCATACCTACCAATTGCCATTCGACGGATTGTTGCCAACACATGTTATCGCCAATAAAGGCAGAGTCAAAGGGTATATCACCCGTATCGTAGGTGGCTAATTCCGAATTATCCAGAGGATTGGTAAGCACGAACTTTAATCGGGGATAGGCGTACACGCCGGGACGCCCTATATACATCCCCCAAGTCATAACGTTCGCCACATACGCAGAGAAAGTTAATCCGATTCCTTCGCAAAGTCCGTCTATGGTAGTTGAATAGAACGCCGATTGATCACCCCGTCCGTCTATCTCCATGAAATAGCCGCGTGTCAAGTCACCAAAATACGTATGGTCGTCTTGTAAGTGCCATTGAGAAGTGCCATTCCCATTACAGTATCCCTGCTTGGTTACCAGATATTTGCCGGATCCCATGCTTCCGAGTGCATCAGTCGTCACTTGCGTGTAACTCATTCCCGAAACAGGAGTCGTACTTATTTTAGGGTCTTCTGGTTTATTGCCGCCAAAGTCTTCTCGGAAGAGGAGGATACCGGAGGTGCAAAGCGGTTCCTTGCAATGTTCCGTTTGGACATTAAGTATATAATACACGCTATCTAAACCACAGGAGTTAAAGATAGTATCCCGCAAGGTATCCGCTATGGCAAAGGTCTTTTCTCGCCAGCTAATATAATGTGTTGTATCACAGACAAGAGTGTCTGATAATATCGTGTCCGGCGTCAAACAAAGACGAATCTCAATATCATCCAACGCAAAGTCATTGCCAGTAGAAGAACCGCTGGCGTTATTACGAATACTAAGCCGCACAGAATCAATACCTTCCGGAACGGTGAAGTTCATACCCACCAACTGCCATTCAGCCGTCTCTTTCCATGACTTGGGATAGTTACTCCAATCGTGCGAGATTGTATCCGTGTTATACCGTGCTAATTCCTCGCCGGTTTTGGGATGCGTGAGAACAAACGATAACTTGGGATGCACATAGTTTCTGCTACGCCAAGCGTTATATTGTCCGGCAGTGGTCAGATTCGCCACATAGGCAGAAAAAGTTAACCTTGATCCGGCACATAGACCGTCTATTACAGTACTATAGAAAACATCATTTCCACTACCCGTACCATCAATCTCTAATAGGTATCCGCGTGTAGTATCTCCGAAATAGGTGTGGTCGTCCATTACATGCCACACGGAATACGTTGAAATAGAGGAATTGCGGTACCCTCGTTTGGCAACCAGATAACTGCCAGCACCCATACCGGTTCCCGGATCGCTGGTCTGCAACTTATAAATCTGATTATATCCGCTACTCATACCTGACACGGCAGTTCTACCCACAGCCGGATCATTCGGATCGTTACCGCCGAAATCTTCACGAAAGAGGAGGATACCGTCGGTACATAATTCATCTTGAGCGAATAAGACATTGCTTACGCACATCAAAATGAGTGCTGAAAGAAGAATTTTATTGAGAAAACGAGTTAACATTGCACAAAATCGAGTGCAAAATTACTATATTTTCGGTAAATATGCAAATAAAAAAGCATATTTTTACGAATTTATTTGGTCAATTCAAAAAAAAGTACTACTTTTGCAGTCGCAAAAGCCCGGAAGGGTCTCCGAGGAAGTATTTCAACGGAGGAAAGTTTAACTAAATTAACATCATCTATGGACGATTATCACGCGGACAATGCAACAAGTACATGCCAAGAAATTTCTCGGGCAGCACTTCTTGACGGACTTGACAGTCGCCCGGAAGATTGCTGAAACCCTCACCGCGGGCCGAACAATAGAGATCGGACCCGGTATGGGCGTTCTTACCCAGTTTTTACTTCAAAACAAAGCTATTCAGCTCACGGCCATTGAGATTGACCGCGAGTCGGTTGCTTATCTGCGTGAGTGGTACCCGGAGTTGGATCTGGTGGAGGGCGATTTCCTGAAGTTGGATCTGGATAAGCTGATTCCCAAAGGGGAGTTCAACGTGATCGGTAATTATCCGTATAACATCAGCAGTCAGATCTTCTTTAAGGTGCTGGATTACAAAGACCGTATTCCTGTTTGCTCGGGTATGATTCAGAAAGAAGTAGCCGAGCGGTTGGCGTCCAAACCAGGCAAGAAAGCGTACGGTATTCTGTCCGTGCTTTTGCAAGCTTATTATGATATAGAATATCTGTTCACAGTAGATGAACATGTTTTCAACCCGCCGCCCAAAGTGAAGTCGGCCGTGATCCGTATGACACGGAACAAACGACGACGGTTAGACTGCGACGAGGTGCTTTTTAAAACAGTCGTCAAGACGGCCTTTAACCAGCGACGAAAACAGATGAGGAACTCACTTCGTTCGTTATTGGACATTGGAAATTTGACATTGGAAAGTGAACGACTCGAATGGTTCCTTACCCGAAGGCCGGAACAACTAAGCGTTGAAGAATTTGTTGAACTTACTAAACTGATTGAAAATGAGCGAAATCAAGATATTCTATAAAGATAAGGAGAAAATCAAGGTAGCACGTACCATCTCCGCATTGAAGGAACTCGATAAGAAAGATATCATCTGGATCGACCTGCTCGATGTATCCGATAAGACCGAGGATACCTTGGAGGGTTTCCTGAAAATCGATATTCAGGAAGATGAAGAGATGGAGGAGATCGAGTTCTCCAGCCGTTATATCCAGACGGACGATTCGATTGTAGCTAACTCTAACTTCCTAAAGTCGAATTTCGAAACGGAGCCTGTTAACTTCATTTTGAAGAACGGTATTCTGGTTTCTATCCGCGATAATGAGTTGGATACCTTCAATGAGACGTTTAAGAAACTCTTTGTCAACACCCGTAATTTCCCGACGGGATTTCATGTGTTGGTGGCGCTGATGGAGACACGAGTGGAGAAGGATGCTGACTTAATCGAGGATACGACGGATCTTATCACCGCCCTCTCCCAACAGATCAACGCGGAGAGCGATCACGTAGATGAAGACTTGCTGGTACAGATCAAGGACTTGCAGGAAAAAGTGACCATCATTCGACAGAACATCATGGATAAACAGCGCGTGATCAGTAATTTCCTTAAGTGCGATTTTTTCCCCGAAGAACTCTACCCACGTTTGACGATGATTATCAAGGATATCAACTCACTGTTTGACTACACGCGTTTCGGTTTTGATCGTTTGGACTACCTCCAGGATACTTTCCTCGGTCTCGTTAACATCGAACAGAACAAGATCATTAAGATATTTACGGTCATTAACATCATCTTCCTGCCGCCTACCTTGATCGGTAGTTTATATGGTATGAACTTCGAAAACATGCCGGAATTAAGTTGGCATTTGGGTTATCCTTTTGCCCTTGGTCTGATGGTGATGTCGGTTGTTACTATCTTATTGATTTTCAAGCTAAAGAAGTGGTTATAAACAATTTATTAACAAGCCTATTGTTCCACATTTTATAACTTGTTCCACATTGCATTTGTCAAATTTAATTACATTCCATCCATTCAACAAAACTACACTAAAACATTACTATTCAATCATTTAGCCAAGTTATTTACAATTTCAACACCCTATTATTATCATGGATTTTAAAAATAAAGAATATATAGATAAAATTAAATCCCTAGCCCGTGCGAAGAATGCGGTAATATTTGCGCATTATTATACTCGTCCGGAGATACAAGAATGTGCAGATTTCATCGGAGATTCTTTAGCACTTGCGCAACAGGCTACGCGCGTACAGGCGGATATATTAGTAATGTGCGGTGTGCACTTCATGGGCGAGACGATGAAGATCCTTTGTAAGGATAAGAAAGTGCTCATACCGGATATGAATGCAGGTTGTTCGCTGGCAGACAGTTGTAAAGCGGAAGACCTGGCGGCTTTCAAAGCGCAGTATCCCGATCACATGGTGGTTAGTTATGTGAATACTACCGCGGAGGTAAAAGCGTTGACGGATGTGGTGGTTACTTCGTCGAACGCCAAGAAGATAGTGGACCAACTGCCGAAGGACGCCAAGATTATCTTCGGTCCCGATCATAATTTAGGCAGTTATATCAATTCCGTTACGGGTAGAAATATGATTCTCTGGAACGGTGCCTGTCACGTACATAGCCGTTTCTCATTAGAGGCGCTGCTGCAACTCAAAAAAGAAAATCCGGGTGTAGAAGTATTGGCGCATCCCGAATGCAAGGCGCATATTCTTGCACAGAGTGACGTAATTGGATCAACCAAGGCTCTGCTCGAGCATACCATCCAATCGCCTGCGAAACGCTTTATAATAGCTACTGAAAGCGGTATTTTGTTTGAGATGCAGCGTGCTTGTCCGGATAAGGAGTTTATTCCGGTTCCACCAGAGGTGACCGAAGGTGTAGGATGCAGTTGTAACGAATGCGAGTATATGCGTATGAATACATTGGATAAACTATATAACTGCCTCTTGCATGAAAGTCCGGAGATGATAGTAGATGAAGAAATAGCTAAAAAAGCTGTATCTTCTATTTCCAGAATGTTAGCAATGAGTTGATATAGGGTTAAAGCACTTGCATCTTCTGTATAATAAATACATACATATAATATTACTTCTCGTTTTTCTTCTGCCGAGGTTGGCCTTTGCAGAGCAGCATACTGTCCATGCCGAAGCAGATCGACCGGGGGCGGGAACAGGGGCAAATGTACTTGAATTTGCGCAGATACAGTGGGAGACAGGTTTTGAAGTAACTCATTTAAGAGGAATGCATATTATTGCATTACCTACTTCTCTTTTTCGTTTCGGCTTGGGACCTGCAGAGTTGCGGCTCGAATATACGGGTTCTTTGTTAATTGATGATAAACAAGCCGAAAGTCCTATGTCCGACCTGACATATGTACCTAATCCTTTATTTATAGGTTCGAAGATTCGTCTGTGGAGCGGGTCGGATGAACCTAAACTAAAATGGATACCGCGTACCAGTCTGCTTCTTAACCTCGGTCTGCCTATTACAAAAAATATAGCTAAATATAATCCTATAACAGGGTTGGTGGATTTTCTGTTTGAGAATGATTTAACGGAGTGGTTAAATATAAGCTATGATGTAGGTGTCTATTGGATAGATTGGGCTCCTACACCCGATATAGCCGCTTCTTTGTCGTTCAATTTTTCCCCAACAGACAAGTTAGGATTATTTGTGGAGAGCTACAATATCTTCGATCCTGATGCATTCGAACCGGAGAATCCTAATAAATATTACACAGTATATGATATAAACCTTGATTTTGGTTTAACCTATATGGTGCATCCGCATGTTCAACTGGATACTTACGCCGGTTTTAATCTCTATCACACAGAATCTATATTATCTACACCAAAGAATAACGTATTCTTCGGATTAGGCGTAACTTGGCTTCTTCATCATTAATATAGCAAAAAAACAAAATATTAAAATTATCTATTATTAATATAAATTACACTATCCGTCATATTTAATGGCGGATTTTGTGTTTTTATTTACTATTATTCGAAAATACTTGCATACTTAGACTAAAAGCAGTACTTTTGCAGTCGATTTTGGTAAAATAGAACAAAAAAGATTGTAAAAGAATGAAGATTTTATTTGTAGTAAACAGTTATTTCAGTAAAGGCAACGGCTTGGACGAGTCGGCAAGACGGACGGTAGAGGCACTGCGTGCAGCAGGACAGGAAGTGCGCGTGTTATCCGGAAAGAATTTTGACGATCCGGAAGGACCGCAACCCGAATATGCGATGGAGAAATTTTATTTTCCGCTGATGCAACCGATATTGGATTCGTTCGGGTACGCGTATGCTGACTGGCACGGTCCGAAAGTGGAAGAAGCGGTGCGATGGGCAGACGTAGTGCACTTGGAAGAGACGTTTTTCATCCATCACGCGGCGATGAACTGGGCACGCAAGTTAGGCAAACCCATCACGGGCACGTATCACGTACACCCGGAGAATATCGTATATAACTGTCTCGGTTTCACCGGCGGAAATCTGATCTGTCAGATTCTCTATCGTTATTGGTGTCGTGTTTTCTACGATAAGTATGCGTACTTGCAATGTCCGACGGATAATGTGCGGGAGCGCTTGGAGCGGCATCATGTGAAGGCAAAATGTTTCACGCTCTCGAACGGTGTGATCCCTGATAAATGTATTCGTCCGGCCACACCTCCTATGGATTATCTGGATGAGAACCGTCCGTTGAATCTTATCTATATCGGTCGTACGGCGATAGAGAAAGACCAACCTACGCTCTTCAAGGCTATTCGTATGAGTAAATATGCCAAGCGGATACGGTTGTATATTGCGGGTCGCGGACCTAAGTTGGAGCAATATACGAAGATGGCAAATCAACTGTATGAAGACGGAGTGGTATCCTATATGCCTAATGTAGGTTTTTACAACCGCGATCAGCTGCGGCAATTAGCTGCCAGTGCTGACTTGGCGGTACACTGTGCGTTTGTGGAAGTGGAAGGAATGAGTATCACCGAGGCGATGCAACAAGCGGTAGTTCCTGTGATCGCCAAGGCGAAATATTCGGGTACGGCTACCTATGCTTTGGATGAGATGAGTACCTACCCGGCAGGCGACGCCAAAGCGCTGGCTGAACGTATTGATTATTGGTTCGATCATCCCTTGAAACGCTGGGCGATGGGATTCCGTTATGCGGAGTCGATGAAGCAGTATGAGATCCATCACTGTGCGCAGGCGTTGATAGAGATGTTCGAAAAAGCTATCCGAGAGAACAAGAATGAAACGTATCCTCTGCATAATACTGTGCCTACTGCCGCTGACGGTAAGGGCATCAGAACCTACAAGCACACCGCGTGAGCCTATTCATACCTTTTGGTACAGTCATCATGAGAAGATGGAGCGGCGGGTAGATATCTACGTGCCGGATACAGTTGAAGGGTTACAAGAGAAAGGTGAAGTGGATATCCCCGTCCTCTATCTGATTCATGGTATCAACGGGTATGAAGGTTCCTGGACGGAGTTAGGCCACGCTGCAGAACTGCTGGAAGAAGCTATTGCGGCGGGTCTATGCCGTCCTATGATACTCGTAATGCCCGATTGTAATAAATGGCCGTATAAAGAGCGCCCGTGTCATAAGAAACTATGGAAGTCGGTGTTGCGCTATCCGCGGATCAGTCATGAGCATGACTTGGAGATAGCGGTGAGTGACCTGATCGACATGATAGACAGCACCTATCATGTCTCTTCTTGTGCCGTTGCCGGATTGAGTGACGGAGCGCGGATAGCTGCTAACATCGCCAACTACAGGCCGGATCGTATTCACGAAGTGGGACTTTTCTGTCCTGTGGTATACAAAGCTCAACTGCCGAAAGACAGTAGTCTGCACTACTCTATCTATATCGGCAAACAGGACTTTCTTCGGCCGAACGGCAAGCGTTTTCATCGGCGTATGAATAAAAGAAACTTCCCGCATCAGTATATCGAACTGAACGGGAAGCATAACTGGGCCACTTGGCAGGAGTGCCTGAAGCAGTTTATCAGGGATTTATAGACTAATTGGTCTTCACGCCTCCTCCGCCGCCAAGACGGTTAAGTTCGTCCATATCACCTACCTTACGTTGTTTATGCTGCTGGTATTGACCGAACATCCAGGTAAGACTCAGCATCACTTTCTGTCCGCGCACGGTGTTCTTGAACCAACTGCTGTAACCGGGTTCCATACCTTCGGTCTTGTTCGTAAACGACATCGAACGCGCCAGATCCTGTACGTTCAGGTTCAGGATAAGTCCCTTAGTCATGATCATCTTACGGATACCGAAATTGGTGAAGAGCATGCTGCCGGACTGATCATAACCGGTGGTCATAGGACTGGACCAGTGTACATCCGCCATTATCGTCCAGTCCTTCGGCAGGTAGGCGGATAAGTTTCCGCTGACAAAGCCGTAGTGACTGCGGTTCTCATACACCGGCTTGCCTGCAGCATCTTTCTCGTACGACTTATTTATGAAATGCAACCAACCGCCGTTGACAGTCAAGGCGAGCCATGCGCCTTGCATCATCCTGGAGCCGTCCTCCAGCTTCATGTACTTAGGTATCAGCGGTAACTCGGTGAGCGACACATTGATACCATGCGTAGTGCATGTACCGAAATTACTCCATTTGATCGACCCCATTCCATTATCGAGGATCGTCACTTTTTGAGAGAACATGTCTTGCGTGTGCGCGAAGTTAAAGGTCATATTCAGGTACTGCGTCCAACTGAAGTTCACCTCCACGTCGTTGTTATATTCCGGCGTCAACTCCGTGTTACCTTCCTGATAACTATACGCATCCGTATAGGTCCGGAACGGATTCAGCATCCAGTAGTTAGGACGTTTGATACGGCGGGTATAACTGAGGCTGACGGCTACAGGCTGCTGGATTTTTCCCAGCGGACTGCTCGTATAACCCACATACGCTGTTGGGAACGGATCGAAATACGACCGGTTCGTCACCGTGTCCGCTGTCTTCCAGTTACCATGGCTGAAGGTGTACTCGCCGCGCAGACCTAATTTCACACTCCAGTGTTCACCGAACTGCTTGCCTACCGAGATGTATGCCGCCGCTACGTGTTCGTCGTAGCGGAAAGCACTCAACTCCGACGGACGGGCCACATCATCCACGATAGAGTCCGTCGTCATATCATTGTTTGTGGACGATAAACCGTATTTCACGCCGGCTTCGATCATACCTGTCTGCCAGAACTTCGTTTGGAAATCCAGTTTAGCGCTGTAGATATCCGCGATCTGCTTGCTGTTCGTATTCAGACCTAATGATTTTCTTCCCTCATACGGCTTGTCGTAGATCGTTCCCTGCGTGTTAATCGACGTGTTGTTATAGCGGTTATAATCGACGTTCACCGTGATCTCCTGGTCCAACGCTTCATTAAAGGTGTGCGTGTAGTTCAGGTTCGCTGTGTGCTGAGGCGCTTTGTAATGCGTCTGGGTCTTGGTGATGCTGTTCGTCGTGTCCGGAGTAGCAGGTGTGTAGTCGATGATATACGCATAGTTACGTCCGTCTTTGATGTTCTGTTGCATGTCCATGTAGGGCACCTGCAGGATGAAACCTAAGGTGTTTTTATTGTCGATATACCAGTCGTTACCTACTTTCACCATGTAGTACTGAAAATCCACACCGTAACCGGAGATCGAATAACTCTCTAACTTAGGTGTTGCGCGGTAGGTCTCCAGGTCCACATCGTTCTGCGCATACACCTGCGTCAACTGCGCAAAGGTGTAGGTCTTCTCACCGCGGTAGTTGAGGTTGAGCGACACCATGTCCATGTTCAGCCATCGTTTAACATCGCTGAAATACATGCCTCCGTACGTAGCCGACAGTGTACCGTTGATACCCTTCATCATGTTCCGTTTGGTCTTGATGTTGATGATACCTCCTTGACCGCTCGCATCGTATTTGGCCGAAGGGTTCGAGATAATCTCTATCTTCTCTATCGTGTTACCGTCCGTACCGTCCAACATCGCTTTTAACTGCTGTCCGCTCAGGTACGACGGACGCCCATCGACCCACACCTCGACGCTCTTTCCGTTCACCGTGATGTTGCCGTCTTTATCGATACGCACACCGGGGGCACGCCGAAGGATATCACTTCCGTTTGAACCGGCTGACAAGGGACTCGCACTTACGTTCACCACTAATTTGTCCATTTGACGCTCGATGAGCGGTTTCTTCGCTTTCACTTCCACTTCTTCGAGTTTTTCCGTCTCTTCACGTAAAACGAAGTCCGGACCACCGAAAGCTGTTTGATACCCCACAAACGATGCCTGAAGAATCACCTCTTTTAAGGACCGGTCACCAATATCCAATGACCAATTACCATCATCATCCGTGATCGCGCCGGTCACCAGCGTCGAGTCTTGCGATAATACCGAAATCGTCACGAAAGGCATTGCTTCGCCCTTCGTGTCGATCACGTTTCCTTTGATCACCTCTGCCGGTACGGATATCCATCCCAACACCAACAGAGCCAATGTCAATAAACCAATCTTTTTCATTTTTATTTGATTTTTGTAGCGTACAGCTTAATATCTGTAGCTGTCAAATTGATGTTTTCCTCTTCATGTGCCCGCCCAGTGATATAGATGCGAGCGCTGATAGAACCGTCACTGAGCAGTTGTCCTTCTCCGTTCATCTGGCAGCGAAAAAACTCCTCTACTGCATCCACGTAGATATCGCGACTTACCGGTTCAAAGAAGATCGTGTCGTGCGTTATCACGCCTGTCATCGCGTATAAATCGCCATTGTTGGCACTCATCGTGATTTTCACTTTGTCCGCTTCGTCTGTTCGTACGATCGTCATCGTACCTGTCTCCGTGTTCATCACTACTTGCTTTGTCTCACCGGTAGCCTGGTAGTATACGCGAGCCGATCCGGCTAACTTGTAGTTGTACATTCCGGTAACGGTCTTTATACTCGGTTCATTACTGCAACTTGTCAACCCCATCAGTACTACTCCCAGTACGAAGATGGCTAATTTTTTCATCGTTTTCATAACCTCAATTTTTATTTGTTTTCGAAATTCGATGCAAAAGTACTGCTTTTGGCTGAATTGAGATATGAAAAATCGGACATGTTGCTATTTTAGTGCCTTTTTATGCTGTTTTTTAAGCAAAAAAGACCGAAAAATCGTCACTTAGCGGTATTCCCAGCATCCTGAAATGGCTCGGACTGACGCACCCCATCAGCTGAAATTCCATCGCCATGTGACTCAGATCGTAGTACCCGTGCGCCAAGGCGATAGCCATCAGGTCGATCGGTTTTCCCGCTGCGGCTATCTGCTGCATATGCTGTATCGTCTTGTGGAATCGGCGTAAACGTACAAACTGCTTCGGCGGAATACCTACATACATACGGAAAACGCGCAAGAACTGTCGTTCTCCCAAGCAGGCTATACTGGCCATCTCGGCTGCCGTGATATTCCCTTTTGCTGCATCGCAAGCATTAATAACCTTGCATAGGCGCGTGTAATTAAGGTCCTCTTTATGCGGGAGATGTCCCAAGAAGAACGCATCCAGCAGCATCGCTATCTCCTCCGCTTTCTCCACGCGTTTGAAGATCGAATCCAGTTGCAGCAAGCCTTCATCTCCGTATTCCTTGACAGTCAATACCTTACCGGCTAACTGTTGCAGGTCAATACCTAACAAGGCGTACATACCTCCCGGTTCAAAATCCATCAGCATTCCTTCAAACCAACCGCTTACGGTCGTCAGTCCTATCGTCTTCTGGTTAGCCCCCACGATGGTCAAACCGTCTGATATCACTCCGTTGAAATCCGCTACCACATTCCGCATGAATATGAAACTGCCATAGTTCGGTAGCAGCGGCTGTACATGCTTGCCGTTCACAAACCGCGGGTTGTCCGAAGGAGGAGTCATCGTGTCTGTGGAACCCTCTGCGCGTACGAATACATATCGCGTGATGTATGGTCGCAAGGCCTCTGTCGGTTGTATGATTTGAAAATGCATATCAGAATAATGTCAGTTGTCGGTTTTCGAAAATCTTATAGCCTACTTCGCAGTTGATGCACTCGTGGTGCTGGCAGTAATTTTGATAGAGATGCAGCAAGGCTTGGGTATCTGCCGCATTCTTCACTTCCTGTCCCAATACGCGCCATTGACGAATAATCGTGTTATTCTCGGCAGGAATCTTCTCCATGAGTTTCATCGCCTGTTCTGCTTGTGCGGTGTTATGCCTGCTCGTCGCATACGCGTATTTATACGGAATAACGGTGTTTATCAACAGGATATCAACACTCGCTTTGCCCATTTGTGATACAGCAAACAAAGTCTCCAATTCCTTCAAGTCATCCGTATCAAGAATCTTACTGAGTAAGTGTTCGGACTTATATAGCAGTTGTGCGAACTGGCGGATACGCAGTTCCGGACTGTTCTGCGGCCTCAACCGTGCATGTTTCCAAATACTGCCGTCCAAGGGCGTCAAACTGAATTTCGTACGCAGAAAATCATGCTCTTTCTGCAACTCCGGTTCTTGCACTAATCCGGCTTGGCCTAATAGCAAAGCGGTTAACTGAAAGAGGCTGTTTCGGTGTTTCTGCAGACAAGAGAGCGGAGTGTTAATCGCCAATTCCTCAAACGGTACACTGTTGGTATGGAATCCGAAGTTACGTGCCAAAGAGATATACAACGCGTGTTCCCAACTGCCTTTGGTGATCTCCAAGAGTCGCGTGATGGAAGCACGTTTGCATTCCAAACGTTTCTGCAAGAGCGTCTTACGCCAACCCTCTGTCAGCAGTTGCGGATCGTGCAATAACTGCTCCGCACAACCGATTCGTGCAATGGCACTGTCCATCTTTTGTGCGGACTCAAAAAGGGCACTGAGGTAGTCTTTATCCGAAGGATAATTCAACTCGCATTGCGGCACTAACTCCCCTTTGGAGTTATAAATCGGTTTGTCGGCTGTACGAACGACATGTAGGATGATGTTGTCGTACGCTTTATCCAAGTGATGGCGATGTTTAATCCAATCGGACGAGCAGACATGAATCTCGATATTCCCCACCCACTCTTTGCCGTCCATACGGATTCGCGCATGGCTGTAGTCCGGCCCTGCGTCGCGGTTGTGTTCGCCAACAGAAAGGATCTCGATTTTCCGTCCGTCCGTCGTCTGTTGGTCATATCCTGCCCACAGGCAACGCTCCCATATATAATGCAATATTATCTCCGGCATAATTAGTTTCCGGCTACAAAATTACTGCTTTTTTCGTAAATATGCAAATAAAATTTGCAGGTTTGGAATAATTTTTGTACTTTTGTTGCCGAAACGAAATTCGTACGCTCATGAAAAAGTCTCTGTTTATCTTGGCAGCAGTGTTGTTCCCTACCCTGCTTTCCGCTCAATCCGCCTTGCAACAATTGGAATCCATGGCCGGTCAGTCCATCCACGACGTGCATGTTCCTGACCCCGGCGACCCTGTTCCCGTTGATCCGGATCCCGAGGAGGAGCCTCAGCAATCCACGCACCTGCAAGATTACACCCCCATGCAGGAAACGACGCCATCTGCTCCGGCTCCGCAAACCCAACAGCAGCCGGCAAGTGATGGATGGGCGGAATATCTGCAGCGTGAACAAGAGCGTCAAAATAAGGTCAATAAGATCTTAAACGAGAAACGCGCGGATTACCAGAAAGATCTGGAGGAGGAAGAAGCGCGTATAGCACGCCGATATGAACGGTTCTTAACCACGCAGCCTATGACGCGACCCGTTCCTCAGTTCTCCGGTCGCGGAGAAAGGAACTTTATGTTCGATCATCCCATGACGGTAAACGAACTGCGGGGAAGTTATGGTAAATATCATTTATCTGATTATAACGACACGCTCTTTCGTGCCGACTATCTGCGTTATCCACAACCCGGAGCAAGTGGCTTACAGAGTAATCGAATGCGTTTTTTGGGTACCCGCCTGGCGAATGGTCGCGTGGAATGGCGTATGTTCAGGGAAGAATGGGATTACAGCAACTTCGACGATCCGTATGATAACTTGACGGCTTATTATGAGAAAAGATCCCTCCCCGGAAATTCTAAGATTCAATCCAAAGATATATGGGATGTGAAAATGGCTGCTGAAGGAGAAGTCATCATCTTAGAGATGAAAAACGGTAATAACGTTGTCATTCGTCCAAACGGAACCTATCTCTGCGAAGGTAAACATATTACTTTCCCGGCGAGGTTCGAAGAAGGGGTGTTTGTCGAGTGCGATGGTAAACTCTATTGCACCAATGCGCCGGAGTATAGTGGTTCTATCCTTTCCGGAGACGAGTTTCAGTATTTCGGCCGAACGATCATTGTGCAGAACCATGATGCCAACAACCAGCCCTATTACCGTCTGGCTACTTACAGCGGTAAATGCTATGACATCCAGAAGCATCAATGGACTCAAGGTGGGAACCATGACCAGTACACCTACCTTGCACGTTTTACGAACGACGGTGACCATTTTATCGCCCAACCGAAAGGCAAAGACTACTATGTGATCTTGGCTTATTGGGGCGGTTTATTCAAAGGTCAGAAGAAATACAAAACGATTGAAGAAGCTCATGCTGCATGGGCGCAGGAGAAACAATATATATCCCGAAAAGGGGATAAACACCAGGAGCAAGCGGCGAAACTAAAATGAGACGGTGAGTACGATAGGCAGATGATCTGAAAAGCCGTTCTGATACGTGAATCCGTTATAGGTACGTTGGGGTTTGATACCCAAGAATTTCTCATCACTCTCTTGTATCCACTGTGCGTCATACACTCGCGCGGTGGATACTTCGTTTATGGAAGGCGAAACATAGAAATGATCTAAGAACGACCATTGTCCCTGGTACTTGTGCGTGCCGTTCCCCTTCATCTTTTTATCCGTTAATCCACTCATTCGGATATCCTCGCTATTCATATCGCCCATCACGATGATCTTGGCGTTCGGATGAATCGCGTAGATACTATCCACGGCCTCTTGCAAGGTCTCTTTGGCTACTTCCCGTTTCCATGCACTCTCTGCCGCTCCGCCTCGCTGACTTGGGAAATGGCAAACGAAGAAATGCACCGTATCTCGTTTGTCTATCCGCGCACATACATAGAGAATATCGCGGGTTCTGAGTTCTGAATGCTGAATTCTGATAACTCTACAGGAAAGCGTGTCTACCCTACTCTTCTTGTATATGAGTGCCACATCAATCCCTCGCGGATCGGGACTGTCGTAGTGCACCATATCATATTCTCCCGGTCTTAGCGTGTAGCATAGTTTCTTCACTACCGCGGCATTCTCTATCTCTTGCAGTCCGACGATATCGACTCCTTCCCACTCGCCTATGTTCGTCAGCACGCGAGCGATGTTCTCCACTTTGCGGTTATACCGCGTAAAGGACCAATGTCGCTCCCCTTCCGGTGTCCATTCTTCATCAGCGGTGATAGAGTCATTACTCGGGTGAAACAGGTTCTCCACGTTGTAACTGACTACCGTCAATGATTCGGCAGACGCCATATATACGCCTGATAATAAGGTTATTACAAGAAGCAAAAATCTCATGATAATATGGAGATAGCGCGTTTCAGGGCAGCGAGGAAGGCATCGACATCCTCCTTTTCGTTATATAAACCGAAGGACACACGGACCGTGCCGGGCACGCCTAACGCGTCTATCAGCGGTTCAGCACAGTGGTGACCTGTGCGGACAGCGACACCTTGCTGGTCCAACAAGGTACCTACATCAAACGGATGGATAGCACCTATATTGAAACTGATCACTCCTGCCTTAGGTTGATCTGCACCGTACACTGTGCACCCTAAACCAACCAACTTCTCCTCGCAGTACTCCGTCAACTCCCGTTCATGCGCCTCAATGGCCTCCCATCCGATAGACCGGATATACTCGATCGCCTTATGCAAAGCATAAGAACCTACGAAATTCGGCGTGCCGGCTTCGAACTTATACGGTAAGTCATTATACGTCGTGCCACTCCAGCGCACATGGTTGATCATCTCTCCCCCACCCTCATGCGGCGGAAGTTTTTCGAGCCATTCCCGCTTGCCGTATAATATACCTATACCCGTCGGACCATACATCTTATGTCCCGAAAAAACCATGAAATCGCAGTCCAAAGCCTGCACATCCACCTGCATGTGCGGTACGCTCTGCGCTCCGTCGATGCACACCGGAATACCCTGTGCATGCGCCAAACGGATGATCTCCTCTATTGGTTGGATCGTACCTAACACATTGCTTACATGCGCCA
>JAFXYK010000022.1 GCA_017541805.1 Paludibacteraceae bacterium | reverse complement strand
CATATTTCTCTACCATCTCTTTGGCGGCGGCATAGTCGCCTTCCGAAGTGATACGCTGGATCTCTGCGAGCAGTTCCCCATACAGACGACGTACACCTTCATAGTCATTGATCTGCAGATAGTGCTTACCGTCTTTTTCTATGATGGCTACTTCCGGCTGCTCCGGTGTCACATGCGCCAGCACCCAATTGGCAATCAACTGGCGATTGCGCATGTGTGCTTCCTCCACATCCTTACCCGGTTCAATACGTACCAACTGCGTCATGGCGCCGTTCATCATCTGCTGGTAATAGCCGGCTTTGTACGCTTCCATGTTAGGCAGCAGACCGAGTTCGACAAGTTTCGGATCCGCTAAGTAATAGAGTCCGAACAGGTCCGCACGCGCCTCTTCAATAGTCGAAGCATGCTCTTTGAGGGCATCCTTGCTGACACCTGGCATTAACTTACCACTACCGTGTCCTACACACTCGTGCAGGTCAGTATGTAAGTCGCCGCATTGTGCGCCGTATTGCTCGTAGATTGCACGAATCTCATCGTCGATCATGAACTCTTCGTTGAAACCATTGCCTTTAGCTGCCTCGTTGTAGGCGTGCATCAGGTTGTCGATCGTTACGGACTTCGAACCGTACTCTTTACGAATCCAGTTCGCGTTCGGCAGGTTGATACCGATCGGCGTAGCCGGATAGCAGTCGCCGGCAAGGATAGCTGCGGTGATGACCTTGGCGCTCACACCCTTCACTTCCTCTTTCTTGTATTTCTTATCCGTCGTCGAGTGGTCCTCGAACCATTGTGCGTTCTCCGAGATGAGTTGTGCACGCTTGGTCGCCGCCAGATCTTTGAAGTTCACCATCGACTCCCATGTACCGGTGATACCGAGCGGATCGGTGTAGGTCTCTGTAAAACCGTTCACATAGTCCACACGGCTGTCGAGGTCCTTCACCCATGCAATGCAGTATTCGTTGAAGGACTTCAGATCACCGGTCTCATTGAACTCGATCATCTTCTCTATCGCAGCGCGCTGTGCGTCGTTCTCGGTGTATTTCAATGCCTCTTTGAGCCAATAAACCACGTGCTCCAGTGCTTCGCCGTAGAGTCCACCTACCTTATAGACGCGCTCTTCGATCTGGCCCTTCTCGTTCTTGACGAGTTGCGAGTTCAGACCGATCCACAGCGGTTCGGGACTATTATCTTTGTGTGCCGCATACCATGCTTCCGCTTCTTTCTGCGTCACACCTTCGCCGTAGTAGTTACCGGCAGAACCCAACACGAGGTCCACTCCGTCTTGTGCGGTCATTCGCTTGGACATCACCTCCGGATCGAACATCACCGGTAGGATAGCCGCGTCGTATTCCACACCTGCTTTCTCGCAAGCAGCGACGAACCAGTCCTGACTGAACTCCGGCAGGAACTTATCCTCACTGTAGTGATGGTGAATACCGTTGCTGAACCATACACGCTTCAGATACCGCTCGAATGCAGCGAACTCTTCCGTGTCTTTTGCGTACGGATAGTTGAGGTACAGCGCCTCCAAAGCGCGGCGGATACGTAAGTTATAACGACCGTTCTGATCATACAGGATGTCACGACCCCACAGCGCTGCCTCGCTCAGGCAGTACACCAACTGCTTCTGCTGCAGCGTCAAACTATCAAACTCCGGCACATCGTAACGGAGGATCTCCAGGTCATAAAACTTATCCACGTTATATTGAAAAGCTTGCTGCTTTGCCTGTTTTTGGCAGCCGCAGATCAGTGCCACAGCTGCCAAAAGGATGAGTAATTTTTTCATTAGATACGCTCAAGAACAGTCTTGATTAATTCTTTAACACGCGGCTTATAGTCGGTATTAGCCGCCTCTACCTTACGTTGTGCAATCACGCAGCAAACGGTCATTGCCTTGTGACCCATATGCAAAGCCAAACCGGCGATACAACTACCTTCCATCTCGTAGTTAGTGATGCGCTGACCCTCATAGCGGAACGCAGAGATCTTCTCGTTGATGTCCGGAACAGCGATGTCTACACGTAAGTTACGACCTTGCGGACCATAGAAACCGTTCGCAGCAATCGTGCAACCGCGCATCATATCGTCCTTCGCAATACGGTCTACCAACTCCGGATTAGCCGATACTACATACGGCACAGCGGCTTTCTTCGGGTAACCGATGAAGTCCACCAATGCTTTCTCGAAACCGAGATCAGCAATCTTATCACGATCATGATAGAAAGCCAATACACCGTCGAAACCGATCGACTTCTGGCTTACGAGGAACGTGCCCAGAGGAATATCCTCTTGCATGCCACCGCAAGTACCGATGCGAACGATCTCCAATTGACGTTTTTCTGCTTTCTCCGTACGAGTGTTGTAGTCGATATTGGCCAACGAGTCAATCTCGTTCATCACGATATCGCAATTATCCGTACCGATACCGGTAGAGATACAACTGATACGTTTGCCTTGGAATTTACCGGTGATAGTATGGAACTCACGACTCTGAACGTCACACTCGATAGAACCTTCGTCGAAGAAGGAAGCAACGATGTTAACACGGTCTTGGTCACCGACAAGGATAATTTTGTCAGCCAAGAACTCCGGTTTCAAATGCAAATGAAATGCAGAACCATCGGCATTGATGATTAACTGCGAAGCAGGGAAAGTTTTCATGATAATATAAGTTTTAAAAGTTTAAATCTTCAATTTTCAATATGCGAAGCATCACGCTTCACCTCCGGTGAACGTCAACGGTAAAGTACTGCCTTTGGCCGGACCGCCGATCGGTTGAATAGTACCGAACTTCTGCTCGTACTGACCGATGTTATTCTGCAGCGCGCCTAAGATCTTCTTTGCTTGATCCGGAGTCACTACCACACGCGAAACGACATTCGCTTGCGGAACACCGGGCATCAGTTGTGCAAAATCAAATACGAACTCCGTCGGAGTATGTGCTATCAGTGCCAAGTTGGCAAATACGCCCTGTTGTTTATCAGGAGCGATGTTCACTTTTAATTGTTTCTCTTCCATAATATTGTATGATTTGAATTTACCATGTGTTGATTTTTCTTCTGCTCGGAATAAGGAGTACCAGCGAGAGGAGCGGCAACGTGATGTCGAACCATAAGATGCTCAGCATGTTAAATCGATGCAATCCCATTCTCTTTGCGGAGGTATTGATCACCGCCGTTTGCAGGATCCAGCGAAGCAGGAACACTCCTGCTGCGACCGTAAACGGAATAGATATTTCCTCCCAACAGCTGGGCCAGTACAGCACCATCGTAGCAATGACCGCGGCGTAGAAGAGACCGCGTGTGAGCGGTTCCAGACACAAACGGAACTTGGTTCCAAAGCGGTACTTAGGTGATACGGACAAATGCCGTTGCTTCTGCTGGATCCACTCTTTCAGACTCGTCTTGCTCAGTGACCACGTGAACGACTCCGGCTTGACCACCACCCCTGTGTTCTTTCGTGTAGCCACACGATTGACAAACAGGTCGTCGTCTCCGGCGCGCACGTCCATCAGCTGGGTGTACCCTCCTGATTCAAAGAACAGCGACTTGCGGTACGCTAAGTTACGCCCGACACCCATATACGGATGTCCGCAAATCGCGGCACCTAAGTAATGCAGACCATTGAAGAGCGTGTCGAACCGTACCATCCGGTTGATGAAACCTTTCTGCTTGAAGTAAGCTCCGAAACCCAGCACGACATCCTTCTGCTTCTTTCCTCCAACAAAACCTTGCATCATCTCACTAATCCAATGCGGTCCTGCCGGAATACAATCGGCGTCCGTCAGCAGCAAATAGTCATATTGCGCAGCTTTGGCAGCCAGAGTCAATGCCAGTTTCTTTGTCGAACGCACCCGTGCACCGTACGGCACAAAGGTCATATGCAGCCGTTTGTCGAATGCCAGGTAGCGCTCAATCACCAGACGCGTGTTGTCTTCCGAACCGTCATCCACCACAATAACCTCGTACGTCGGATAGTCTTGCGTCAGCAACGCTTGCAGGAAATGCGACAAGTTCTCGCTCTCATTGTGTGCACACAGGATGACCGACACACCGGGAGCGTCAGAGGTAGGGGCGTCGACAGTTGCTTGTTTCTTACCCTTCCTTAGTCTCCTTGCCGGCGCGCACATATAGCGCGCGTAGAAATAGAGTTGCGCCAGAAACAATAATCCCAGCGCACCCAAGAAGGTGTAGTCAATACTATGTAAGTCGGTGCTCCACATGCGGCAATCCTAGCAGGACACCCTTTATCCCTTAATCATGATTTTATATACGTGCTTGGATGAACCGTCTTCTGCTTTGACGGTGATCACCCACGGCTTGCTGTTTACAACACCCGGCGTAACGGTCATCTCTTGGCTATCCAGCTTGCGGCCCTTGAAATAAGCCACCTCATCTTTGATGTTCTTCAACGAACCGATACCGCGGAAACCCTCGATCTTCACGTCCTTTACATCCGGTAAGGTGAATGTCTGAACCTCTTCGCTATCCGGGTTGAACTCCTTCCACTCCTTACCGTTGATAGTCAGTTTATCAATGCGGGAGGAATAGATCAGCTGTACATCATCGATCCACAGACCATTGCCCGGATACAAACCGCTATTGGCGCGGAAAGCAGGGTAGTTACCGGCCGAGAAGATGACATTACACATCGTCGGCTTGCGGTCGTCGTTGTAGAAAATAGGCACTTTGATCTGCGTCCACTCGTTGTAACGAGCACGAGCGCGGTACCATCCTTCTGCTACCTGCGGCACCTCTACGTCGGTACCAAACTCATTACCGTCAGTCATGCGGCGGATGTCGCTCTCTTCGTTCGTGCGCTCCGTCACGGTGTACTTACCGGCTTTGTTCTTGAACTTACTGCCTTTAGCGGTACCGATCCAAGAGTAATACAGCAAGTGAAAATCTTCCTTACGTGTAAAATCACCGGTACGTTTGATCCATACTGACATCGTGTCCGGACGATATTTCCAGTTGATACCGCCTTCTGTACCGGCAGTAGCTCCTTTGACGTTCAGCCCCTTCAGGTATTGCCACGGTTGACCCAGAGAGACATAGCCCGGAGCAGCCTCCGTGATGCCCATCGCTCCTACTTCGCGATCGGCTACATATAAACACTGACCGTTATGGCCCGGTTTCGGATATACAAAAGTGAATTTCAAACCCACTTGCGTCACGTTCGAACCGTTCCATGCAGCCGGCTGCGGATCCCCGTTGTACTTGCGTGACCAATCCTCAAACTGAGAGTTAGGTAATTGTTGTGCTACGGCTGCAAACGTGCATGCAGCCAGGAAAAATGAACAAATAATAGCTTTTTTCATTGTCTAATCTGTTAAAAACGGCGCAAAGTTACAAAAAATTTTGCATATATGCAAACTTTTTAGTACTTTTGTGCTCGATTTCGTAATGGATGAATATGAATTATGAATAGTTTTGGCACAAATTGGACGTTTACCAGCTTCGGAGAGTCGCATGGACTCGCTATCGGCGGTGTGTTAGATGGTGTTCCGTCGGGCTTGCATATTGACTTCGATATGATCCGTTCGGAGCTCGACAGACGTGCCGGACGCCCAATTTCAAATCATCAATCATCAATCATCAATAATATTGGTGTCTCTTCTCGTGCCAAAAACGAACCCGATAAGGTCGAATGGCTGTCGGGCGTGATGGACGGTGTGACATTAGGAACCCCTATCGCTTTTATCATCTACAATAATGATGCCAAACCGGAAGACTACGAATATCTCAAGCATACTTACCGGGTCGGTCATGCGGATAAGGCGTATGAGCAGAAATATGGTATCCGCGATTGGAGAGGTGGTGGTCGGGCTTCTGCACGAGAGACAGCCGCCAGGGTAGTAGCCGGCTGCATCGCTAAGCAGCAACTGTCCTCCCGAGGTATCACTATTCAAGCATCCCTCATCCAAGTGGGTGCCGAGACCGATCCGACGCGTTTTGCGGAGACGATTGCAACTTATCAGCGCGAAGGAGACTCGATCGGCGGTATCGTAGAGTGCCGTGTGACAGGATTACCGGTCGGAGTAGGGGATCCGATCTTCGATAAACTGCAGGCGCACCTCGCTTTTGCAGTCATGAGCATCAATGCCTGCAAGGGTTTTGAATACGGCACCGGCTTTGCAGGAGTGACCAAACCCGGCAGTGCTATCAATCATATCTCCGGAGGTATTGCCGGCGGCATCAGCGACGGAACAGACATCACCTTCCGTTGTGTCTTCAAACCCACACCGAGTACGCCTAAAGCGGGTGTAAAAGGAAGACACGACGCGTGTGTTGCCACTCGCGCCGTGCCTGTTGTCGAAGCCATGACCGCTATCGCACTGGCTGACCTGTTAGCGTAAAAATCTGCCCTTCCCGTACAATCCAGATCTGTCCGTCGCGCAGCATTTTCGTGCATCGTGCGGCGTTTGCTGATATGTTCTCTACTGCGGTCCCTTCTTGCGGTTTGCGTGCCATACGAACCGCTTTGATACCGGCGTCGCCGCTGCTCTGCGCCGACACGATAGAGAACATGAACGGCGCGGATTGATTGACCGCAAAAGCTAACTTACCATTTCGCATCAAGGTCACTTTATCGCCTATCTGTTCCCCGTTCGCATAGACGCGAATAGCACGGTCATTGCCGGTGATAGAGGAGGTGATCTCCACGGTGTCGCATGCCGGTAGGAACAGTTCCAGGTGCGTCTTACCGGCTATCTCACGGCTGTAGTCAGTATCGGTCTTGGAGATACGCCATTTCTTGGTGCTGTCAAAACCGTACGCACCTTTCACCCAGCTCTCTGTTCCATCAAAAACGATCTCGTCGGCCGTAAATGTCGCCGGTACAACAGCCTCTGTCACCAGCGTATAGTGGATCGAACTGCTGTCCGTTCCGGTCAGACTGATCGCGTTGCCGTCTTGCTCCCATGTCGTACCTTCATTTACCTTATAACTCTTAATCATCGGCACCTGTTCGCCGTCCAGATAATAGGCCATCAGGTTGTCCTCCGCTACATAAGCGCTGTAAGAATTGCTCATCGTCACCTCATACAAAGCCGGTGGCGTGAGTGTCGGTGTGGAAGGCACCGTGTCCGTGCCGGTGGTGTCGACCGGTTGAGTCTGACCATTCCAACGCACATACTGATAGATAGGCGTGTTTTTCTTGGAGTCACTGGTGGTGTAGAAAATCGAATCGTTATACCATGCGAGCGATTCGCCTTGCTCCTCCTCTACGTACGCAGCCACCTGCAGCGGCAGACGTTGTGCGGTCTGGCTGAGGCTCTCCGAACCATTGCGCTCCCACAAAAGCACATATTTCTCACTCTTGATCGCCATCCACTTGCCGTCCGGCGTGATATCACCTCCGTTCGCCTCTTTGAACTTACTGCCGCTACCTAAGGCGCACACCTCCGTCAATGTCTGAACGCCTGTACCATAGTCCGTACGGAAGGGCAGTTTATATAGATGGCAAACGCCGTCCACTTTGTCCGCGATATAGAACATCTGCTCGATATTATCGTACATCAGCGTCTCGGTGTTATGTGCTTTGTTGTCCGGGTAGCCGTAACGAATGGTGTTCACGGTGATGTTTTTGGTGCCCGAACTGATGGCCGGCTCTTCGAACCAGTAGATGTAATACGCATCTTTATATGCCAAGTCATTGTCGCCGATAGCACCGACAAACAGGTAGTTCGTGTTGTTATACACACCCGTACAGATATCCTCCCAGTCATCCCTGTCCGAACCGGTAGTGGTCAGGTTCACCGTCATCGCCAAGTCACCATTCGGCCGTACAGCAACAATCTTGCGATTGCTGCCTGTGTTCTCATCCCCGTGTGCCCAGAGATAGCCCGGAGTCGTGCGGGAACAGGCTAAACCACTCACCTCTTTCATCACGTCTTTGTACATCGTGCCGCACTCAGTGCGGGTGAACTCCTCATTCAGTGTGAGTTTGTTGCCGTCGTAGTTGATGCCGGTGGCAGCCCACATCGTCGCAGAAAGCAAACCTGCGGATAACAAAAGGAAATATCGTTTCATATCTCAGAATATATGTTTTTCAATCGACTGCAAAATTACTCATAATTTTCAATATGCGCAAATGAACTGACATTTTTACACGCTTTTTGATAGTTTTTACACATTTATTGCCATAATTTAAGTACGAATCCTTTTGGTACACTTTTTGTGGTCTAAATCACGAATCATAAATCATAAATTGTATTATGGCACATAAGAAATTGTATCGCTCCAACACGAACCGTGTGTTTGCAGGAGTATGTGGTGGCATAGCAGAGTACATCGATGTCGATCCGACGCTCATCCGTGTCTTTTATATGGCGCTGTCTATCTTCTCTGCTGCTTTCCCTGGATTATTATTGTATATCCTGTTGGTGCTCATCATTCCGCTTCGTCCTTTTGGAGGCCGCAACGACGGATTTGATGATGCAGAGGTGATGAACTAACACAAAAAAAAGCGGACTTTTAGCCCGCTTTTTTTATATCCTTCGATACGGATTATTTAATCTCCACCGGTTTGTATTTCGGAACCAACGTCTTCATTACACACCAACCGATCAGGTAAGCTACCGCGCAGATACAGAACACGATCATATAACCCGACGGTGTTCCGCTAAAACCAAGTGCCTCCATTGGCTGACGAATAATCTCGCCACCTTGAGCCGCTACTGTGTTTATATAATCTGTAGTGGTAT
>JAFXYK010000021.1 GCA_017541805.1 Paludibacteraceae bacterium | reverse complement strand
GCTTGCCAGCATAGCTGCGCAAGCTACAAATGTTAATTTTTTCATAAATTTAAACATTTTGGTTAATAAATAGGGTTAATTGTTGTTTAATTTTCTATCTCTATATTCATCAAACATTATATGTTAGTCATCATTCTTCTCGATGAAAATGGTGATACATCCTAAGTTACGTAATATCTGCTTCAGCTCATCCCGCATATAGCGGTAAGTCGCGCCGCCATGCAGTTTCTTGATCTGCACCTCGCGTTTATCTGCATCCGGTTCCGTATCGATGATCTGCAGCACCTCGTCCCGTCCTTCAAACTCCACTTTCTGCAATCCATAGCGCAACTCTGCCCAGCTCTCACCGCCGTTGCATACGGCAAAGATACTATCCTGCAATACCGGGAACTCGCTTTGCATGTATTCCTTAATCGTAGCCGCACGCCCGCCTGCCAGTTGTGTGTTATAGCTCTGGCGACCGTCAAACGAGGCAAAACCGACAATCTGAATACGCGTCACGCGAATCGTTGTATCGGACAGCGCGTCGCCCAAGATATGCATGATGCTATCCATCAGCATGTCGTTTTGGATGAACGAGCGGTCCATCTTCGTCACATTGACATCGAAGAACAGGAATACGTTTCTCGGATCGGCACTCAGCGCCGTATTCATATCATAGGGCTCATATGCTTCTTCGTCGCGCAGCAGACGGTTACGCAAACGGTGCATCTGGTCCACCTTCGGCTCGAAATACGGTACAAACGGAATAACCGGTTTCATTTCCTTCGTCAACTGTGCCCGCAGCGGCATTATCTTACGCTTCATCTCTGCGAGCGAAATCTCCGGCTCCGGTTCAGGTTCCGGCTCCGGTTCTACTACCGGCTCGGGTTCTACCACAGGCTCCGGTTCTTCCGTCACCGGTTGCTCCAGTTTCTCGCAGTCGCATCGTTTAGCGAACGACAACTCATCGCCGCCCAGAGGTACGGACAGGTTCACCGCTACTTTCGGCAGCACAAACCAACGACCGCCGTTCGCTTTCTTCTCACCGCAGTGCTTGCACTCAAACTGGTCGTACCACGTGTATCCGGCATCTACACCGCCCTCCAACTCAATACCGAAATGAGGACTGATGGCGAAATGCCAACCGTAACTGATACCCGCCATGACTGCATCGCCTTGATAACGGTAGTCCTTCACCTCTTTGTACATCCATGCTACCGGATAGGCATTACCCGCTACGTTGTAATGGGCATAGGCCGCATTGATGGACAGGAAACCGCGATTGAAAACATGACAGAACCAGTATCGAGGAGCTAAACTTACCGACAAATGACGCCATTTCGGAAACTTCGTGTCATCTAACGGGAAGGGATTAAATCCTACACCCAACTCCAATGACCATTTCTTCGCCAAGCGGAACTCAATCTCCAAGTTCGGCGTCGCTGCGGCGTCGTACAAAAGGTTGTTCTTCAGAGCTACTACCTCGATCTTCTCACGAGACGGTTTGCCTTGAGTCGTATCACGCGACAACTCCTCCTGCGCCCAAATGGGGGCCGGAAGAATTAAACAAACAGACATTAAAACGAGGTACCTTAAAAATTGCATATTCGTAATGATAGTAATTTTTTTTTTCGGTAAAAGTTGTGCAAAGGTACTACATATTTTATAAATATGCAAGAGCCGGAAATAAAAATTGAACGAAAGTTGAATATATCGGCTTTTTTTTACGAATTGTCGGAAGAAATTTTCCATTCGCTCGGAGTCAGGCCCGTTTCGCGTGCAAAGATTCGTCCGAATACCGTCAGCGACGAGAAGCCGCTTTGCTCCGATACGTCCTGCATCTTCATATTCGGGTTCTCCCGCATCAGACGCTTTGCCTCCGCGATACGGTAATTCGTCACAAACTGATAGAACGTACAGCCGTATTCCGCGTTGATAAACTGAGAGATATACGTCCTATTCATCGGCAATACCTCACGCAGATCCGTCAGCCGGAACTCCTGCCTCAGATACGGCTTCTCCTTATCCATCCATTCCTCTAACGCACGCCGATATTTCGCATTCGCGTCGTTCGTAACCTCTACTTCTGATACCGCCTCAGTGCGCTCCAATACAGGCTCTTCGACCTCTTCGGACGGCTCCGTACTCTCTACCTTCTCCAGCCACGGCTTGGAGCGGAACATTACCTGATCGTTCGTATAAACAAGGATAAAGAAAATCAACCATTGCTGCGTAAAAAGACGCGTGGGAGTATCCAGGAAACATAGTACAGCATAGGATACTCCTAAAATAAGCATCATCAGCAGATACCGGATTACCCACCGCTCATCCGTCTCCTCCATCGAACTGAAGTTATCCTCGCAATACTTACGATACGAGCGTACGTGCCGATATAATAGAATAATCCATATAATCGGTACGACAACTAATAACCATCGCAGATCCCATGGTACGAAATAATCTACCACCCCGATGAAAATAACCGGCAGCAGACGCGTAATCGCATTCTTCCAACTCAACCATCCCGGCCTCAACAACTCGGACGGATAAGCCAAGAACAACCACGCGATAATATCGCCAAAGAGCATCTCCCATCCTTCAAAACTGAATATACCTTCCGTCGCCTCTTGCGAATTGCCCATGCTCAATCGTTGAAATATCGCGATTATCGTCAGCAGAGCCAGGCACGCCATCATTCCCGAGAAATAACGACGAATCCGCAATCCTTCACTATGCCGCCACAGCGCCCATGTATTAATGATGGTCACCGTCACAATAGCTATATTCTGAATCGGAGAGATAAATAGTCGGAAGATCTCTGCATCAATTAGCGGCGATAGCGCATAACTTATCACTACTAGTGCTAACAACACTGCTCCGAATACAAATTCGGATTTATATTCTAAATATAAATAACGAAGAGTCATTTTACCCCCCCCACTAATGCAATTCGCTGACTTTGAACCGTTTATACAATTCATTTTTTCGTTTTCCAAAAACGAGTGCAAAGGTATAAAAAAAATCTTACATGTACAATAGGGTAGAGTAAAAATTGACTTATTCTTAAGAATAATAGGACGTTTTTTTTACTTATTCACAAATTTTATGCTCCACTCACTAGGACTCATTCCTACCTCTCGAGAGAAGGTATGGGACAGCGCAGCCAGCGAAATGAAGCCGCTCTTTTGTGCAATTTCCTGCAGCTTCATTTCCGGGTGTTCTTGCATCAATCGCTGCGCTTCTTCGATGCGATATTTAGCTACAAACAGGTAGAAACTGCATCCGTATTCGGCATTGATGAACTGCGACAGATAGGTGCGGTTCATCGGCATCACTTCACGCAGATCCATCAACTGGAATTCCGGATTGAGATACGGTTTGGCCGTATTCATCCATTGCTCCAACTTCAAGCGGTTCGCTTCATTACTCTCTGCGCCGGATTCTTCCGCCTCCTCTTTCGCCAACTCTTCTTTCGCCTTCTCGCTCTCCTCTTTCATCAGCACCCACGGATCACGACGGTAGAGGATTTGTTCCGTACTGTAGATGAAAAAGAATAGTGCTAACAACTGTTGCGTAAAGACGCGCTGCGTTCCGGTAGCGATACATATGTAGATGTACGCTGCGCCGATTAAAACAACCATGTATAGGAACCGCAATACCCATTGAACATCAATATCGTCCATCGAACTGTAGTTCTCCTCGCACCAGCGATGATACGAGCGCACATACCAGCATAGTAGTATAAATAACAACAGTGGGTACAAAATGTTTATCGGGCGAAGATCGAAAGGTACTATGTAGTCCAGTGCCCCCAAAAGAATAATTGGGAGAAACAGTAATAATGCGCGTTTCGCATTCAGCCATCCCGGACGGAGTAACTCTGTCGGGTAGAGTAACAGGAAATACCCTAACGTATTCCCTATCATCATCTCATACAACGTGATATGACCGGAACTCGTTTGTATGGCGTCCGGACGGTAGAACGTAGCCGAGATCACTAATGCAAACTCCGCGACGCCCCATAGCAATAATGTGTAGCCCCAAGCGCTGCGGATACGCATTCCACCCGAATGACGGAAAATCAGCAAAGCACCGAAAAGGCACACCACACCAATTGACAGATTGATGTAAGGAGTGATGATGGTGTTGAAGATATCTAACGGAATCTCATATGCCAATACCTGACTTATTACCGCACACACCGTCAATCCGACGGCAAACCATATGGTGTGGGAATAAGTGGCATAAAATTTTCGTATTGATTTCATCCTTTTCTTTATATTTAAACGCAGAGCAACGCGCCTCACCGGAAAGTGAAGCGCTCTTGCTCTGTACAATTTAGCGGGTTTATTTACCTCTCTCTAATAGCAGCGTACGGGTAGGCTGGTCGCATACCTCGCTCGGACCGTAGTACTGGATCGGACCCGGATAGATGTAACTGGTCTCTGGATCTGCCCAGTCCTCACGATGAGCCTGCAGATACTGGAACGGCTTACCGTTAAGATCCACAAGCGCCTTCTGGATAACCGGCTTCATCTTGCCGTTACGTTTTTCCATATTCATCATCATCGTGATAGGTACGCCACCTGCAATCCATTCAGCCGCAGGCTTCGTCAAATTGCGCACAAGCGACATATAACCGGTCTTACCTGCAGCGATAAGATGAGTGGCGTTCACACCGATGGAGTAGCAGTAGTCGGCATCGAAGTTAGACGGCATGGCGCAACGTCCTTCGTAACCGAAGAAATGGTTCAGCGCAGAGAACTTACCTTTGTACTCGCCGCTCGCTTTCAGTTGGGCCAGACGCTTGCCTACCATCTCGATAAGCAGTTTCTCGGTCTCGATCTGGGATACCATCACGTTACCGTGCGGGTCACGATCGAGGGTGAGCTGTTTAGCGATACCCTTCGGCAGCGAGCGGAAGAGTTCGCAGGAAGCCGGGCTGAGTTTGGATTTGACATACTCGCGTTTCGCATCGTCGCCGTCCAAACCGGTAAACTCTTCGTTGGCGGCCAGCATGTCATTCAGCTCTTGAATGAGGACGCGCATAGCCGGAATGAACTCGATCAGACCTTCCGGGATGAGGATGGTACCGAAGTTCAAACCTGCGTTGGCACGAGCCATAATAACCTTTACGATATCCTCTACGATATCGTTGAGGGTCATCTTCTTCGCTTCTACCTCTTCCGAGATCAGGCAGATGTTCGGTTGGCTCTGCAATGCGCACTCGAGGGCGATATGGCTGGCGGAACGGCCCATGAGGCGGATGAAATGCCAGTATTTCTTCGCGGAGTTGGCATCACGCTGGATATTACCGATGAGTTCGGCATAGGTCTTACAAGCGGTATCGAAACCGAAGGAGGTCTCGATCATCTCGTTCTTGAGGTCACCGTCGATGGTCTTCGGACAACCGATGACTTGGATGCCGGTTTTCTTCTGCAGATAATACTCAGCGAGCACGCAAGCGTTGGTATTGGAGTCGTCACCACCGATGATAACGACTGCCTTTATACCGAGTTTGTTACATACCTCGATACCGTTATCGAACTGCCATGTCTCCTCCAGTTTGGTACGGCCGGAACCGATGATATCGAAACCGCCGGTGTTACGATACTCGTCAATCACGTCGCCGGTGAGCTCTTGGTACTTACCGTCAATCAGACCGGAAGGACCGCCGAGGAAACCGTACAGTTTGTTATTCGGGTTGAGGGCTTTGAGTCCGTCGTACAGACCGGAGATGACGTTGTGACCGCCGGGAGCTTGACCGCCGGACAGGATGACGCCTACGTTGAACGGCTCTGCACAGGTGTTCTTTCCCGTGGTCGGTTCCATGGTGATGATAGGCAGACCGTAGGTGTTCGGGAAGAGTTTCTTGATCTCTTCTTGGTCGGCCACCGACTCCGTTTTCTTACCTTCTACGAGGCGTACTGCGCCTTGTAAAGCCACCGGCATCTTCGGCTGATAGCCTTGACGCGCGATTTGTAATGGAGATTTTTGCATAGTAGTAAAATATTTTTATTGGTTAGTAATTTTCTTACTAGGGATAGTAGGACTCCTAGGATTTCTAGGATACTAGTTTTTTCTGTCGCTCTCAATTAGCGCCAGGAGTTGGTCTACGGCTTCTTCCTGCGGGATGTTTTTGAGGACGCATTCTTTGCCGCGGTAGAGGGAGATACGATCGCGTCCGGCGCCTACGTAGCCGTAGTCGGCATCCGCCATCTCACCCGGACCATTGACGATACAGCCCATGACGGCGATCTTCAGACCGGTCAAGTGCGCCGTAGCGGTTTTGATCTTACGGATCGTCTCTTCGAGGTTATAGAGGGTGCGGCCGCAACCGGGGCAGGAGATATACTCCGTCTTATAGATGCGTACACGCGCGGCCTGGAGGATGTCTTTGCTCAGGAAATTGAGTTTCGTCTCCGAGAAATTCGGATTGACGAGCGTCAGTTCCGTGGCTTTGAACTCCCACAGCAAGCGTCCGCATTCGGCAGCGGCCTGCAGGCAGAAGAGTTCCCAGTCCTCTTCGAAACTCGAATAGCGTATCTCGGCGTTACCACCGATATTATCCAGCACTTCGGCTGTGACGCTGCCGTCATAGCGCACCGAGTCTTCGTCGGCGAAATAATCCACCAGGTCCTGCGCCACCGGGATCTCGTTCTCCGGCGCTTCGCTGAGGCTGACGCGGATGGTGTCGCCTATACCGTCGGCGAGGAGTGCACCGATGCCTACGGCGGATTTGATACGTCCGTCTTCGCCTTCACCGGCTTCGGTGACACCGAGATGCAACGGGAAAGCCATGTGCTCTTTATTCATCGTCTTGACGAGCAGGCGGACGGTATCCACCATGACTCGAGTGTTAGACGCTTTGACGGAGATGACGATATCCGGGAAATCATGCGCTACGGCGATGCGAAGGAACTCCATCACGGACTCCACCATACCTTGCGGCGTGTCTCCGTATTTCTCCATCATCCGCGGCGAGAGCGACCCGTGGTTGACACCGATACGGATGGCCGTCTCATGTTCGCGGCATATATCTAGCAGGTGCACGAAGCGCTCTTCGAGTTTGGAGGCATCCTTGCTGTAGTTACCCGGGTTGATGCGCACCGCTTCTACGATCTGCGCTGCCGCATCGGCCACTTCGGAATTGAAATGTACGTCTGCTACCAGCGGCACAGCCGTCAGCACTTGCGCGTGGATCTCGCGTAGCGATTCCACTTCGCGCAGGCCCTGGGTAGTGAAGCGCAGCAGTTCCGCTCCGGCTTCAATACAGCGTCTGGCTTGATCGACAGAGGCATCGATATCATTGGTATCGGTGTTCGCCATCGTCTGGATACGGATGGGGTAGTCGGAACCGATAAAAATGTTTCCAACCTGTATGTTTGATGTCTTTCTTCGCTTATTTTCTAATTTTATTTGCATAAAATCAATAATTAAATATAGTACCTTCGGACTCCGCCTGATTAGTTTGTTCTCGGTCAGCTTGGTCTCCCCGACCGCTTTCCCTTTCGAAGCCAAAAGTCAATTGGCTTCTTCACCAGCCCGAAGCTACGTTCGCACTTTTGTGCAAACAGCACCTATTTTTAGCCAAAAAACTCATTTTATGCGAGCATAATTCATTTTTTTGCAAAAATATTTGCATATTTCAAAAAATTGTAGTACCTTTGCAGCCGCTTTTGAAAAAAGGCCGGGAATCAGTAGCTCAGCAGGTAGAGCACATCCCTTTTAAGGATGGGGTCCTGGGTTCGAGCCCCAGCTGGTTCACATAAGGGAGACGAGGCAACTCGCCTCCCTTATTTTTTCTACATCACGATGTTAACTATGCGACCCGGAACGACGATGATCTTCTTGATCTCGGCGCCATTGAGGTACTTGGCGGTATCGGCGTGGGCAAGGACCATTTTCTCCACTTCCTCTTTCGGGGTGTCCTTCGGGCACTCGAAGGTGAAGCGCACCTTACCATTGAACTGCACCGGATATTTCTGCGTGTCCTCGACGAGGTAAGCCTCGTTGCACTCCGGCCACTCGGCATCGATGACGAAAGTCTCGTTTCCGCACTGATGCCACATCTCTTCGGCGATATGCGGTGCATAGGGGGTCAAAAGGACTGCTATCTGCTCGAGGATGGCGCGTTTGTTGCACTTGAGTGCAGACAGTTCGTTCTGCGCGATCATGAAAGCAGGGATAGAGGTGTTGAACGAGAAGTTCTCGATATCCCACGTGATCTTCTTAATCAGTTTATGCAAGCTGCGCAGTTCCTCTTTGGTCGGTTCTGCCTGATCGATCGTCTCGTACATATTCCACAGACGCTTGAGGAAACGGTGTACACCGTCGATACCGTTGGTGTCCCAAGGTTTCGACATCTCCAGCGGGCCGAGGAACATCTCATATAGACGCAGCGTGTCCGCTCCGAACTTAGCGATGACGTCATCGGGGTTGACGACGTTGAACATCGACTTACTCATCTTCTCCACCGCCCATCCGCATATATACTGCTTCGGTCCGGCCGTGTAACCCGTCAGTTCAGATGACGTACCATCCGCAAAGACGAACTCGGCGTTTTTGAACTCCGGCATCCAGTTACGGAACGCATTGATATCCAGCACATCGTTGTTGACGATATTCACGTTCACGTGAATCGGCTGCACTTTGTCCTTGTATTCGGGGTTTTCGATGAGGTTGTACGAGATATAGAGGTTACCCGTCGCACCCTCGCCGATGTAGCGATAGACGAAGTTAGAACGGCCTTGAATCATACCTTGGTTGATAAGTTTCTTGAACGGCTCGTCCTCGCATACATAGCCGAGGTCATAGAGGAACTTATTCCAGAAACGGCTGTAGATCAAGTGTCCCGTAGCGTGCTCACTACCGCCCAGATAGAGATCCACCTGACGCCAGTAATCGTTGGCTTGTTTGCCCACGAGCGCGTCCTCATTATGCGGATCCATGTAGCGCAGATAATAAGCAGACGAACCGGCAAAACCCGGCATGGTACAAAGCTCCAGCGGATTGCCTTCGTACTCCCAGTTCTCCGCGTTGCCCAACGGCGGACGACCATCAGCCGTCGGCTTGAAGTCTTTCACTTCCGGCAACTCCAACGGCAACTTGTCTTCCGGCAAGGTATAAGGCATACCGTCCTTGTAATAAACGGGGAAGGGTTCGCCCCAGTAACGCTGGCGAGAGAAGATCGCATCGCGCAGACGATAGTTGACCTTCACGTGACCGATACCGGTGTTCGTGATATACTCCTTCATCGCTTGGATGGCATCTTTGACCTCCATGCCATTGAGGAAACCGGAGTTCATCATGATACCCTCTTTGGCGTCGAACGACTCCTCGCTGACATCCGCACCTTCGATGAGCGGGATGATCGGCAGGTTGAAATGTTTGGCAAACGCGTAGTCGCGGCTGTCATGCGCCGGTACCGCCATGATCGCGCCTGTGCCGTAACCGGCCAGTACGTAATCGGAGATATAGATAGGTATCTCACCCTGCGTAAGGGGGTTGATAGCATAACTACCGGTGAACACACCCGTCACGCGGCGATCGGCAATACGCTCGCGCTCGGTACGGTTCTTGCAACGCTTGAGGTAAGCTTCCACTTCTTCGCGTTGCTCATCCGTCACCACTTTCTGCACATACTCGCTCTCCGGCGCGAGCACCATGAAGGTGACTCCGAAGACGGTGTCTGCGCGGGTGGTGAAGATGGTGAACTGCAGGTCTTGGCCCTTGATGGCGAACTGCATCTCGGCTCCTTCGCTGCGGCCGATCCAGTTACGCTGCGTCTCTTTGAGGCTGTCGGTCCAGTCAATACGGTCGAGTCCTTCGAGCAGACGTCCGGCGTATGCGCTGACGCGCAAGCACCACTGGCGCATCACGCGTTGCTCCACCGGATAACCGCCGCGGACAGAGAGTCCTTCGGACACCTCATCGTTCGCCAGCACGGTACCCAGCTGCGGACACCAGTTGACTTTCGTATCCGCGAGGTAGGCGATACGGTAGTTCATGAGTCGCTCCTGCTGCTCTTTCTCGGAGAGCGTCGCCCATTTCGGGTCGTTCGCTTCGAACTCGGCAATCAGTTTGCTGATTGGTTGCGCTTTCTGTGTCTTGGGATCAAAGTAACTGTTGAACATTTGGACGAAGGCCCACTGCGTCCATTTATAGAATTTCGGATCGCAGGTACGTACCTCTCGGCTCCAGTCATAGCAGAAACCGATCTTCTTCAACTGCGAGATATAACGGTCGATATTCTCGAAGGTCGTTTTCTCGGGATGTTGACCGGTCTGGATCGCATACTGCTCAGCCGGCAGGCCGTAACTGTCGAAACCCATCGGGTGCAGCACGTTAAAGCCTTTGAGGCGTTTATAACGCGCATAGATATCCGATGCGATATACCCTAACGGGTGGCCGACATGCAAGCCGGCACCCGAAGGGTAAGGGAACATATCGAGCACGTAGTAATGAGGCTTGTCGCTGTCATTGGACACTTTATACGCATCCGCTTCTTCCCAGGCTTTTTGCCACTTTTGCTCGATGTCTGAAAAATTATATTCCATTAATTATAAGAGTTTTTTTACTTGCTCATACACATTCTGTGCGGTGAAGCCGAGTTTCTCGTCCAGCACTTTGTACGGCGCGGAGAAACCGAAGCTGTTGAGGCCCCATATAGCGCCGTTCTCGCCAACGAGTCCTTCGAGCGTGCAAGGCAGACCGGCGGTCATACCGAAACGCTTGATACCCTTCGGCAGCACTTCATCCTGGTATTCTTTGGGTTGCTCACGGAAGAGTCCTTCGGACGGCACGCTGACGATCTGCAGGCGGATACCTTCTGCACGGAGGAGTTCGGCTCCTGCGAGCAGGGTAGAAACTTCGCTTCCCGAAGCCAAGAGAACGACTTGCGGGTTCTCATCTTTGGAAACGATATACGCACCTTTGCGGAAACCGTCGAGGTTGACGTTCGGCACCGGAGCGATATCCTGACGGCTGAGGATGAGCGCGGTCGGGGTCTCGGTGTTCTCGATGGCTGCGCGCCAAGCGAGGGTCGTCTCTTCGGCGTCGGCAGGACGCAAGACGAGCATAGAGGGTTTGCCGCTATGGTTATGCAGTTTCTCCATAAGACGGATCTGTGCTTCTTGCTCGACCGGCTCGTGAGTCGGACCGTCTTCACCAACGCGGAAAGCATCGTGGCTCCAGATGAACTTAACAGGAAGTTCCATGAGAGCAGCCATACGAACCGCAGGTTTCATGTAATCGCTGAAGACAAAGAATGTACCGCAGGCAGGGATGATACCGCCGTGAAGCGCCATACCGATCATGACGCACGCCATGGTGAGTTCGGAAACACCGGCTTGCAGGAACTGACCGCTGAAATCGCCTTTCTTGAGGGCGTGGGTCTTCTTG
>JAFXYK010000020.1 GCA_017541805.1 Paludibacteraceae bacterium | reverse complement strand
CTTTGCGGCTGCAAAATTACTACTTTTTTCTGAAATACGCAAGAAATTTTACAAATAATCGTTCCTTAGAATAAGAAAAATCTAAGATTTTTAGTTTAGAGTTTGTTGTTTAGTGCTAAGAGGCACAAAAAAAACGGACCGAAGTCCGTCTTTCTTATAATTGCGGTTGATGAAGCCGTAACGCATCGATGCTTTCGTAGGTTTTCCAATGAACCGTTTGCTCGGCGGCAATACGATTTGCCTGTATATCATCTATAAATATGACATTAGGGGGATTACCGATAGCCTTTTGTACCGCCTCAAAGATCTGCGGTTCGGGTTTGGAGAGGTGCATTTCCTGGGACAAGAAAAGACCATCAAAATGACTGTCTAAGCCGTACGTGCGGTTGATGAAGTCAAAATGAAGTTCATTCCCATTGGATAACAGATAGACGCGATGTCCTTTGGCGCGCAGGTCGTCCACTACTTGTAAGCGTTCTGCGGGCAGTTCATCCAACATCGTCATCCAGGCATCTATGATCTCTTGTCTGGTAGTCCCCGGACGGCAATACGTTTGCACTTCGGAAAGGAATTTGTCCGTTGAGATGAGACCTTTTTCAAAATCCACCATGAGCTGTTTGGATGCAATACTGACGGCTTTGACGCCTTCTCCGTTGGAGTCCATACCGAGGACGGCGCGCATATTCTGCTCACCCATCAATGCCTCAAACGCCCGCATACATCGAGCCACATTGAGCTTGATCAGCACTCCTCCCAGATCAAAGACATACGTTATACGCATGTGTATCCTCCATCGACAGGTAAAGCCACGCGGCCTGATAAATCAAAAATATCTTTCATTGATGTATATGCTTATGCTTTTGCCGCTAATGGTGACGGCGTAGCATAAACACGAGCAGCCAGCTCCTGATCCAAAACATACAGACCATAGCTGTTGCCGTCCAACATCTTGAGCTTATTGATAATCTCTACTGCATTTTCTTCTTCCTCCACCTGCTCGTCAATAAACCATTGGAAACGGCTCTGCGAAGCGTAGTCTTTCTCCTCAACTGCGATGTGCATGAGGTTGTTGATGAGCGAAGTAACATGTTGCTCGTGCTCATACGTGTGCTCAAATGCTGCTAAAGGAGAAGCCCATTCGGTCTCTACCGCATCGATGGCCTTGAGCAGTACGCGCCCGCCACGGCTGATGAGATAGTTATAAAAAATCTGCGCGTGGTCCTGTTCCTCCTTAAATTGGATAGCAAACCAGTTCGCCATGCCTGCATAACCTTTGTCTTGGCAATAAGCAGACATACTGAGGTATAAATATGCCGACCACATCTCGGCATTGATTTGGGCGTTGATAGCGTCCTCTAAACGTTTGGAAATCATAAATTTATTTACTATTTAATCATTTACTATTTGGTCATTTGTTTTTAGATACTCAGAACCATCATAGCCTGCCATGAGTCTTCCTTGATATCTTTTTTCTGGTGGATGGCTTTGGTAAGCGGAACCAATACGATATCATCGTTCTGAATACCTACCATGACGTTCCGCTGGCCATCGATGATTGCCTGTACGGCAGCTATGCCCATGCGAGAAGCCAAGATCCGGTCGTTGGCGGTAGGACTACCGCCACGCTGCAAGTGACCAAGCACAGTGACACGAGTGGAATACTCGGGGTGTACTTTCTCAATCATCTGCGCTACTGTCGCAGCTCCTCCTTCGATTGCATGCTCCTGAACGAGCACGATAGACGAGTTCTTCGACTTACGTCTGCCGCTACCTATCGCCTCTTCAATCTGCTCAACGATAGGTTTACGCTCCGGGATGATAGCAGCTTCGCAACCTCCTGCGATAGCTGCATTGAGCGTCAAGAATCCCGCGTCGCGTCCCATGACCTCCACCAGGAACACGCGTTCGTGCGAAGTGGCGGTGTCACGCAGTTTATCGATACACTCCATGATGGTGTTGAGCGCAGTGTCATAACCGATGGTAGCATCAGTGCCCCAAAGGTCATTGTCAATAGTACCCGGAATACCAATAACCGGTACATCGTACTCTTGCGCAAAGAGGCGGCCGCCTGTGAACGTACCATCACCGCCGATTACCACCAGTGCGTCAATATGTTCACGCAACAGAGTGTCATAAGCCTGTTTACGTCCTTCCGGAGTCGTGAACTCCATACAACGAGCGGATTTGATGATCGTTCCGCCGCGCTGGATAATTCCAGAAACATCTTGCGAAGTGAAGGTCTTTACTTCACCATCTATCAGACCTTTGTAGCCACGATAGATCGCTTTCACTTCCAATCCTTGGCTGATAGCCGCGCGCACAACGGCACGTACGGCAGCGTTCATTCCCGGAGCATCTCCTCCGGAAGTAAGTACACCTATTGTCTTCAACATAGTAACAAATGCTTTTATCCTATTTGTACGTCAGAATTTATTTTACGAATCATGCCTTTCAGTACATCTCCGGGGCTGAATTCATATCAGTGCCTCAAATGCCCGCATACAGCGGCCTACATTCAGCTTTATCAGCACCCCACCCAGGTCAAAAATATATACCGTCTTCATCTCTCACTCCCCTACTCTGTCCTTGCATTCACCTTTGCGACTGCAAAGGTACTGCTTTTTTTTGATATATACAAAAAAATCTGCACTTTGGATGCAGATTCTTTGAGTTACAAGCGATTTCTTTAATCGATATAGGTGAGTTTTAGCCTTTGTAGGCTTCGAGGGCTTTGCGGAGGACGAGCATGGCTTTGGCGAGGTCTTCTTTGCAGAGGACGTATGCCATGCGGACCTGATGACGTCCATCGTCGGGGTTGGTATAGAAACCTGTTCCGGGCGCCATCATGACGGTAGCGCCTTCATATTGGAAGTCGGTGAGACACCACTTACAGAACTTCTCCACATCGTCCACAGGCAGTTCGACCATGACATAGAAGGCTCCGGTCGGCGCGGGAGCAAAGACACCGGGGATCTGGTTGAGTTGGTCGATAAGGAAATTACGTCGTCCGAGGTACTCATCATAGACCTCCTGCATGTATTCCTCCGGTGTGGAGAGGGATGCTTCGGCAATGACCTGTCCGAAGAGAGGCGGACTGAGTCGCGCCTGGCAGAATTTCATGACAGACTCGCGCACGGCTTTATTCTTGGTGATGAGTGCTCCGATACGGATACCGCATTCGGAATAGCGCTTGGAGACGCTGTCCACCAGGATGACATTCTGCTCGATACCTTCGAGGTGGCACGCAGAGATATAAGGAGACTTGGTGTAGATAAACTCCCGATAGACCTCATCAGAGATGAGGTAGAGGTCATATTTCTGCACGAGGTCGCGTATCTGGCGCATCTCCTGCTTGGTATAGAGATAACCCGTAGGGTTATTGGGATTACAGATGAGGATGGCCCGTGTCTTAGGTGTTATCTGACGCTCAAACTCTTCTACCGACGGCAGTTTGAAGCCATTCTTGATGTCGGTCTTGACGGACTTGACGACCGCACCCGCCGAGATAGCAAACGCCATATAGTTGGCATAAGAGGGATCGGTGACGATGATCTCGTCGCCCGGGTTGAGACAACTCATATAGGCAAACATAATGGCCTCCGATCCGCCGGCGGTGATGATGATCTCATCCGGCGAGAGGTCGATACCATACGCCGCATAATAGCTGACCATCTTCGTACGCAGGGACTTAAGTCCCTGTGAAGGAGAATACGCCAAGATATCTTGCGAGTAGTTCTTCACTGCCTCCAGCGCTTGCGGCGGTGTCTTGATATCCGGCTGACCGATATTGAGGTGGTACACATGTACACCGGCGAGTTTAGCTTCGTCGGCATACTTAGCCAGTTTGCGAATCGGCGATTCAGGCATCGATTGCGCCCGTAAACTTATTTCCATAATCTTCTATATATGCGCGCAACTCCTGTATATCGGAGAAGGCGTCGGTTAATTGCTTGATGTTAGCGACGCGCTGTCGTACAGAGGCAACGCCATGCTTGGCGAGTTTGTCTTGAGTAGGCGTGATGGCCTTTGTCAGGGCCTCGAGGTTGACATCAAAGAGCATGGTGCCATGCACGATCGTGCCCGTCGGACACGTGTAACACGCCCATCCGGAGACCTTATGTTCCCCCACCAGAATATCATTATGCGCCGTGGTCACCGCCGGTATATTTTTGGCGGCAAGTGCATTGCGAATGAGTTGCAGAAAAGACGCGAACACATCTTCGCTATGCGCAGAGGGCGAGATAAAAGATATCATGAGGTTGCCTTGATCGGCATAGACACATCCTCCCCCACTCTTACGCTGCACGACGGCGATACCGTTTTCGGCACAGTAGGCTTCGTTCACTTCGACCTGAGCAGACTGATGCCGGCCATAGATGACGGTAGGCGCCACCACCCAGGTGAAGAGCGTAGGCTCCTGCACTGTTTTGACCAGTTCCTGCTCGATGGCGAGGTATTCGATCAAGGGCAGATGTTCCGGGTAGTGGGCGATCTTCATCACATGACAGGTTCGGTGAGTTCAAGACCACGGCAGAAGCGACGCTTGATATCGCGGTCATCGCCGAGGTAGATATAGCGCTCAATACGCTGTTCGAGGGTATAGTTATCGTAATTGAGATAGCTGTCATCCACGAGCAGGGCGTCAAACTCATATCCGGGTTCGAAAGAACCGACTTTGCCGAAGAAAGATCCACCGCCTTTGGTAGCGAGATAGAAGACCTCGCTGAGACTGAGGAAGGACATCTCGCCTTTGGTCTGGGCATAATTGAGTTTGGACACCTGGATAGCATACTGCATGACGCGCAGCATAGACATATGATGTCCGGCAGATACATCCGTTCCCAGCGCCACATTGATACCTGCATCGAGGAACTTACGGATCGGCGCCATACCCGACGAGAGGTTACTATTCGACATCGGACAGTGTACTACGTACACTCCGTTCTTGCGCATGAGTTCGAGTTCTTCTCCGTCGGTGTAGCAGCAGTGCGCCATGAGGGTCGGTGTCTGGCCGAAGAGACCGTATTTATTATACGCATCGCCATAGCAAGTGGTATCGGGTTCGAGTTCATGCACCCACATGATCTCCGAACGGTTCTCCGAGAGGTGGGATTGCACAGGCAGTCCGGTCTCTTTTGCATACTGACCGAGGGCGGTGAGCATCTTCTCCGAGCAGGATGGCACGAAACGCGGCGTGATGATAGGTTGTACCCTGCCCTCTCCGTGTTCGTCGAGGTGGGCCTTGAGCATCTTCATTCCTTCTATCACTTCGTCCGTGGTGTTCTGCAGCGTATCGGGGCTATTGCGGTTCATTCCCACAAGTCCGACCATAGCGCCCATACCGGCCTGGATAAAGAGGTCGGCTAAGATACGCGTAGCTTCGGGATGGATGGTAGCAAAGACGGCAGAGCGCATCGTACCTTGCATCCACAGTTCATGCACGAAACGACGGTACATACGACGGGCATAGTCCGGATCGGCATATTTGGTCTCCTCCGGGAAGGTATAAGTATTGAGCCAAGGCAGGAGTTCGAGATCGAGCGCCAAGCCCATGTTACGGTACTGCGGCGCATGGACATGCAGGTCATTGAAGGCAGGAATGAGGAGTTTGTCTCCAAAATCCATCACTTGTCGTCTCCAGTCCATATTCTCGGGTAATTCCTTATAGATACCCTCGATCAAACCATTGGAACGAACGACGATGTAGCCGTGCGGAATGATCTCAAAATGATCCGGCGTCGGCGTATGCAGAATGTTCGCGCGGTAAATTTTCATTTTTTCTTATTTTTAAAGAAGAATAAACATATCAGATAGTTGACGATACCTCCGAGGACGATGACCAGATAACTGATATACTCATTCGGCCAGCGAGGCAGCAGTTCGATGAAGATAGGCAGCAAGGCCAATTGAAGCGGATAGTTGATCAGTCGCGCCAGTACAAATCCTCCGGCGTTCGACCATTTAGGCCGTGTACCGAAGGTGTACCAGTTCGAGATGAAATAGTTCGGTATCATCTCAAAGAGATATCCCAGCGTGAACGCCACGAAATAGAGCGCAGCACCCTTGCCCGGGTTATCGAACATACGAAGCGAGAGTTCGAAGAACCAGGTCTGGATGAGCATACCCAGCAGGCCGACGACGGTGAAGCGCGCAGCAGTACGCGCCAACCTCGGAAGGTAGGCTGTGGGCAGTTTGGGAGTCCACTCAATGATTCTATCTTTGTAGATGATGCGGAGCATACTGTGACTAGGGTCCTAGGATACCAGGGGACTAGGATTCTATGGATTTTAGTAATTCCTCCATAGCGGCGGACAGCCCGTTGACATCGCGTCCACCGGCCGTAGCAAACCAGGGTTGACCACCGCCACCGCCTTGGATATGCTTGGCAGCAGCTTTGATCATCGCACCTGCGTTCTTGCCTTCGTCCACGAGCGGTTGGCTGAGGAAGACGGCTATCGTCGGCTTGCCACTCCACTCCGTCGCTCCTACGACGGCGAACTTCATATCCGTGAACTTACCACGGAGCAGCGGCATCACACCACGGATCATTTCCGGGTCTTGTTCTCCCTCGAGACGCACCAGTTTGATGTCACCGAAGTTCTCAGCGCGACCGATGATACGATCGCGGTACTGCTCTATCTTTTCCGCCGTGAACTGCTCTATCTGCTTCTTGAGCGATGCATTCTCGTCGATGAACTTATGGATAGCGTTCACTACATCCGGCGCATTATTAAAAAGCATCTTGAGGTTATTGAGCGTATCCTGCGCCAAGTAATAGAGTTCGTCCGCTTTGGCTGCTGTGACGGCTTCTATACGCCGCACACCGGCTGCTACGCTGGTCTCCATGACGATACGGATAGCACCGATACGACCAGTGGACGAGACATGGCAACCGCCGCACAGTTCGACCGACGGACCGTACTTGATGACACGTACATCATCGCCGTATTTCTCGCCGAAGAGTGCCATGGCTCCCATCGCTTTGGCTTCCGCGATCGGCGTATGACGACTCTCCTCGAGCGGCATGTCCCGGCGGACGAGTTGGTTAGCCAGCATCTCCACTTGACGCAGTTCCTCCGGCGTCACTTTCTGGAAGTGCGAGAAGTCAAAACGCAGACTCTCCGGAGTGACGAGCGATCCTTTCTGCTCCACATGCTTGCCGAGCACTTCGCGCAGGGCGTAGTGGACAATATGCGTAGCCGAGTGGTTGCATGCAATGGCTTGCCGACGCTCGGCATCCACAGCCGCGGTGAGGGTACTATTCATATTTTCCGGCAGTTCTGCCAGGATATGTACCGGCAGGTTATTCTCCCGCTTGGTATCGAGTACGCGGACATTACCGAGTGTACCGGTGTCTCCTACCTCACCACCCATCTCAGCATAGAACGGCGTCTTGGAGAGAACGACCTGATAGAAGGACTTGCCTTTCTGGCTGACCTGACGATAACGAAGGATCTGCGTCTCGCAGCTGAGTTGGTCATATCCGACGAACTCGGTCTCTCCTTCGGCCAGTACGGTCCAGTCACCGAGGTCCTGTTTGTTGGCCTCGCGGCCCATCGATTTCTGGTGCTCCAGGGCTTTGTTATACTCCTCTTCATTGGTGGTGAACCCGTTCTCGCGGAGGATGAGTTCTGTCAAGTCGAGCGGGAAACCATACGTATCTTTGAGCGTGAACACATCGACACCGGAGATCTCGGTCTTACCGGCCTTGCGCGCATCGCTCATCAGTTTATCGAGCAGCGTGATACCTTTGTCAAGCGTACGGAGGAAAGCTTCTTCTTCGGACTTGATGACCGGTGTGATCTGTGCCTCCTGTTTGATGAGTTCGGGGTACGCTTCGCCCATGTCGGCAATGAGTTGCGGCACGAGTTGATAGAGGAAAGCCGAGCGCATATTCAGGAAGGTATATCCATAGCGCACAGCGCGACGGAGAATACGACGGATGACATATCCGGCTTTCTCATTCGACGGCAGTTGTCCGTCGGTGATAGCGAAAGCGATGGTACGTATATGGTCGGCAATAACACGCATAGCGATGTCGGTCTTCTCGTCTTTTCCGTACGTGCAACCGCAAATAGCGCCGATACGCGCGAGCATGGGTTGGAAGACATCGGTGTCGTAGTTCGAGGTCTTACCTTGGATGGTGCGCACGAGTCGCTCGAAACCCATACCGGTGTCGATCACTTTCTTTGCGAGCGGTTCGAGACTGCCGTCAGCCTTGCGGTTATACTGCATGAAGACGATATTCCATATCTCGATGACCTGCGGGTGATCTTTGTTGACCAGTTCGCGTCCCGGCACTTTGGCGCGCTCTTCAGCAGAACGGCTATCCACATGGATCTCCGAGCAAGGACCGCACGGACCGGTGTCACCCATCTCCCAGAAGTTATCATGTTTATTACCATTAAGGATATGGTCCGCCGGCAGGTGTTTCGCCCAGATAGAAGCGGCTTCATCATCGCGCGAGAGACCTTCTTCGGGTGAACCCTCAAAGACCGTCGCATATAAGTTAGCCGGATCGATCTTGAGGACATCCACGATATACTCCCATGCAAAATCGATGGCTTCGGCTTTGAAATAGTCTCCGAAAGACCAGTT
>JAFXYK010000019.1 GCA_017541805.1 Paludibacteraceae bacterium | reverse complement strand
TTCGGATCGGCTCACCAGCCTCATCCTTTCTTTGCTCCAACTCCCGAAGCACTGCTTGCACATATTCTTCCCGCCGCTCTAACTGCGTCGTAGAGAAGAAATCGCAATACAGACAGCGCTTCTTACAAAAAGGAATATGTATGTACAATCCTGCCACTAATCCTTCTTCCAAAACTCCGTGCCCACTAACTCGTCCGGCAGATACTGCTGTGCTATCCAATGTCCAGGAAAATCATGCGGGTACTTATAGCCGTCTGAATAACCAAGATCTTTCATCAGACTGGTCGGCGCATTTCGTAAATGCAAGGGCACTGGCAGGTTTCCTGTCTCGCGCACTTTCGCCAAAGCTGCATCTATCGCCAGATAAGCCGAGTTATCTTTCTTACAGGTCGCCAAATATATCGTCGTCTCTGCCAAAGGAATACGTCCTTCCGGCCAGCCTATCTTATTCACTACATCAAAGCAGGTGTTGGCGAGCAACATCGCATTCGGGTTCGCAAGCCCGATATCCTCACTGGCAGATATCACCAATCGCCGCGCGATGAACTTCGGATCCTCACCGCCTTCTATCATCCGTGCCAGCCAGTAGATCGCCGCTTGCGGATCACTGCCGCGAATAGACTTAATGAACGCGGATATGATGTCGTAATGCATCTCTCCGTCCTTGTCGTACGCTACAGGATTCTGCTGTAACTGCTTCGTTACTGTCTCATTGTCAATGATCCTCGCTCCGCTGTTGCTTACCAACTCAATGATATTGAGTAACTTACGTGCATCGCCACCGCTGTAACGCAAGATAGCCTCTGTGTCTTGGATCTGCAAGCCCAGATTCTTGATATACTCATCTTTGGATAGTACGCGGTTTAACAGTTCCAATAGATCCTCTTTATCGAGCGACTTCAATACGTATACCTGACAGCGGCTGAGTAGGGGAGTGATCACTTCAAAACTCGGGTTCTCTGTCGTCGCACCAATGAGCGTGATCGTTCCTTCTTCTACCGCACCCAACAGGCTGTCTTGCTGACTCTTGCTGAATCGGTGTATCTCATCGATGAACAGGATCGGGCTGCGACTGTCTGCCGGCGCAAAGAGGCCGCTGTTTAGACTCGCATTGCGTTTCGCTTTATCAATCACGTCGCGCACTTCCTTGACACCACTCGTCACAGCACTCAGCGTATAGAAAGGACGCTGTAACTGATGCGCAATAATACGCGCGAGCGTCGTCTTTCCTACGCCCGGAGGACCCCACAGAATGAAACTGGCGATGTTACCGCTTTCAATCATCTGGCGAAGAATAGCGCCTTCTCCCACCAAGTGCTTTTGACCTATATACTCGTCCAAGGTCTTTGGACGCATTCGTTCTGCTAATGGTAACATAATAACTGTTTGGCGTTAGCAATTGCTTCCGGTGTCGGCGTGTTACCACTTAACATCGTAGCAATCTCTGTGATTCGTTGTTCGTCATTCAGACGGCTGATATGTGTCTCGGTGCGCTTGTCTGTGTCGGCTTTATACACCTTATAATGATGTTCTCCCACGGCTGCAATCTGCGGAAGATGGGTGATAGCAATGATCTGACGTGTCTGCGACATACTGCGCATGATAGATGCCATTTGTGATGCGATGTTACCGCTCACGCCGGTGTCTATCTCATCAAAGATGACGGTCGGTAGTCCTTTCGTGCTGGCGATCAGGGCTTTGACGCACAGCATCAATCGACTGATCTCACCGCCGGAAGCCACATCGCTTACATTCCTTAGACTCTGATTGAGGTTAGCTGCAAACAACAATTGAACGGCGTCGCACCCCATAGGCATAAAACCTTCCGTCGCACCGATAGGTATCTCCACTTTCGCGTGGGCTACGCCTAATTGTTTCATGCCTTCTGTCAACCGCGCACAAATCTTCGGCACAACGGCTTGACGGCTCTTGGTAAGGGCAGCAGCGGCTTTCGTCAAAGCTGCTGTTTCCTTCTCTAAAGTCTTCTTAGCCTGCTCAATGTCGAAATCAAAACTGTCCAAGCGATTCACTTGTTCCGCCAACTCATCTCGGGTTGCAATCAGTTCATCAATTGACACGGCGCTGAACTTATGCAGCAAGTCCTCCAAAGTGCCTATCCGCTCTTCTACCCACATCAGTCGCTGCGGGTCCATTTCAATATGATTGAGTTTGCGCTCCGCTTCTTCGGCGATATCCTGTAACTCGATGCGGGCACTGTCAATCCGTTCTTGTAACTCGGAAGCCACTTCATCCAATCGGCAGGCGCGCAGCGCTTCAATAGCACTTCCTTGTTCTCCGTTCAGCGCAGCGGCAGCAGTCTCCAGCGCCGCGCGGATCTCTTCCCCATGGCTTAACTGATACTGCTCACTCTCCAAGGCCTCCAATTCACCGCTCTCCAGATTAGCTTCGTCCAGCAGCTTGTATCGATATTGGATATAGTCGGCATCCTGCTGACTCTTCTTGGCCAGCGCTTGCAGTTTGGTCAGCGCCTCTTGCGCACTCGTATACCGCTCGTACTGCGATTGGTAAGCCGTGAGTGTTTCGGCATTCTGCGCGATGGCATCTACTACTTCCAATTGAAAATCGGCATTCTCAATCAGCAAGTTGGCATGCTGCGAATGGATGTCTATGAGTTGATTTGCCAGGACTTTCAGTTCCTGCAGCGTGACCACACTGTCATCCACAAACGAACGGCTCTTACCATTGGCGTATAGCTCGCGACGGATGATACTTCCATCGAATTCCGCCTCAATGATACATTTATCTTCGCCGTCCGTAATAGCCTTGTTATCCGCACGTGCACCGAGCACCAAAGCAAGGGCACCAAGAATGATACTCTTACCTGCACCCGTCTCACCGGTCATCACAGAGAAACCCTGTTCGAAGTCAATATCCAGATGACTGATCAGTGCGTAGTTTTGTATGTGTAAATGCTTTAACATTATTCGTTCATTCGGTCATACGTATTCTGGCGGGTAGCATCAATATCCATCAAGATATCATACACCGCCTTTTTCTCTTTGTCCGTTCCCTTTTGGAAGATATCTACCAACTCCTCTGCTTTGGCGTCCAGGAATGTGTTAATCACATAAGTCGCTGGACGAGCACGATAGGCTTCTCGGAGCACCGGTATGCCCTCCGCAATACGCGCTCTGCCGTTTGTCACATTGGCGCTCATCTCATCCAAACCCATGCGGTGGTACTCATAGTAGAAATTGCGATATTTCTTAAAGGCTTCGTCTAACAGGTTGTTAATCAGCGCATAACGGTTTCGGTTGCTGTCGAAAGCTAACCAGCCTCGGTTCTCCAGGTTGTCCATGCTGGCACTCTGGCAGGTGTTGACAATCGCTTCACAAATCTCGAAGAACGGCGTGCCGCCAAGTCGCTGAAAACTGTCCTGGTCATGTCCGATAATCAGGTAACAGTAGTAGGCCAACATCGCTGTGAGATTGGTGGTAAACTGATTCTGCTGCCAATCCAGACGATCGAACTCCTGATAGGTGAAGTTAAACGCATTATCTTTGAAGTTCAGCAGCGGAGTGGTGTAAGTCGTGCCGTAGACAGGGCGACGGCTCTGCAACGTCATTTCACATGTGTACATGTTGTCTGCGACTGACTTAACGACAATCAGCATGTTGCACTCGATCTTCTCGTGCTCCGCGTACGTCATATTCGTCCAGCGGTTCTGGTTCATATATTCCTCAATGCCGGCCTTCAAGGTTTCGTACACCTGTTTGTTCGTTCCCTCGATCTGATCGGAGTTAATGGTCACGGTGCAGTTAAGTTCCTGTGCTCGCAGATGTGCAGCGAGCATAGCGAACAGAAGGCAGAGGATAAATGGGATTCGTTTCATAGGATTCACGCTTCACTATTTGGATATGGAAACTATGTTTCCGGTTTTTTCATTGAATATAATTACCGGCAGCGTCTCTTCGGAAAAAAGGCACTTGGGCAGCGGTACATCAATACCGGCTTGTGCTACAGGAACGGTCTTGCCTGCCATCAGGCGGTTCTTGTACAGTACTTTGATTTCTGCGCTTCCCGGTAAGTTATATACGATCGGAGACATTTCCGGCTCTGCCGGTTTCACTTCTTTTTTGCATTTTTTCTTCTTCGATGTAATTTCTTCCTCAACCGGTTCCTCTTTCTGCAAATACGTTTGTGCCATTAAACTCAACTCTACACGAATGGTGTCCGCGTCGATATTATCTCCGTCCGTGAAACCGTTCTCAGCACTGAAAAAGAAGAACTGCTCTGCTTGTTCCGGTTGGATAGTTACCGTCCAGTGCGCCGTACGACGGTTGCGTTTGCCGACAAAAAGTTCTGTCAGTGCTTGCTCCTGCTTATCCAGTTCTGCCAGCACTTGACGCATAGCGTTGCCGTCTGCCGGAGCGTGCTCTACCTCTCCGCTCAGCAAATACGTCCTCGTCTCGCGTAAGTGCAGAATCTGCTGTGCTACGGCTTCTGCCAATGCAGTCGAGTCGCTCGCTTTCAGCACTTCATCCGTATAGGGCGCTACTCGGATGGCTGTCTTCTCTGCGTCCTTCTTGACGCAAGGCTGCGGTTTGGGGCTAGCAGGTGTGTCCTGATGCTGCGCGATATTGTATCCTTTCAGAATCTGCTTCTCGTTCAACGTCAGTAACATAGGAATACCGTCGGTCAGACTCACTTTGTGCGGACGGTTGTAGTCCGTCAGCGTGCGTGTATGCACCTTTACGCCCTCTAACTGATACGCCGTACTGTCGGTCTTAACAAAATCCAAGGCACCGAGTAACTCTTCCGCATATTCGGCGTACGGACCGGCCTCTTGTGTCTCAATGATATAACTGAAATCCAGTACGATCTCTGTCTTCGGACTGTAATATACCAGCGCGGATTCATTCTGCTGCAAGGTCTGTGCCGGCAACAGCACACTTGTTACTACTCCAAGGAGTATCAAAAAAACTTTTTTCATATAGCGTTTATATTCTTTCATTCTTTATTCCAAATCTTCCATGCGGCTTTCGCCTGACCGACTAACATCTCCATGCCATTCTTGATGGTAGCGCCTTGTGCTTGGCCTTTCTGCAAGAAACGTGTCACTTTCGGGTTGTAGATGCAGTCGAATAATAAATGCCGTGCACTAAGCCGTTCGTAAGGAATGTCCGGACAAGCTTCTGTCTCGGGAAACATACCTAATGGTGTGCAATTGACGATAATCGTGTGTGCCGCCATCACTTCTTCTGTCAGGTCGTTATAACCTAACATTCCCTCTTTCGGAGTACGACTGACGAGAGTAGGGGTGATTCCTAATCTACGCAGTCCGTAGCACACGGCTTTCGAAGCCCCGCCTGTACCCAGCACCAGCGCCTTTTGATCAAACTCCCGAACGATCGGGCGCAAAGACTCTATAAAACCCAAACAGTCTGTGTTATAACCGACATGTTGATACACCACATTCACTGCACCGATAGCTTGTGCCGTTTCATCCAAGCGCTCCAGGTATGGAATGATCGTCTGCTTGTACGGCAACGTCACATTAAAGCCGTCTAGCGTCTCTGACAAATTCCCGATTACCGATTGCAATTCACCCGTTTGAACAGGGTACAATGAGTACTCTGCATCAATGGATTCTGTCGCAAATTTCTCATTAAAATATTTCGCCGAGAACGACTGAACCAAGGGATATCCTATTATACCGTAGTGACGCATAATTTTCCTTTCTTAATGATGGCCTGATGCGTTTTGGAAGTAAAGGTTTTACCTCCTTCTCCGCGCTGTAGCGCATCGTAAATCTTATCTATTTCGGCAAATCCGCACTCGCGAATATCTTCGTATAAACGCACCATTCCTGCTTCGCGTGTATTTTTACCGTCTAATATATCTGCATAGCCTTGCATATATTCGGCCGTTTGTGCCATGTGCTCGATCTCCGATTTGGAGTAGGAGCGTAGCTGTTCCCGGACTGCATTACGAGGGATGGACGTATCGCTGTTTGTACTATCTGTCATCCAATCCAAGTGCCGTTTGTCCTTCAGATAATGTTCAATATAGTCGCGTGTTGTACATAGCAACGGACGTACAATAGGCAGTCCTTGTGGCACGATAGGATTGGCACTAATCGGACGCATTCCGGCTAAGCCGCGTATACCTGCACCGCGCTTGAGATTCAACAAAAGCGTCTCAGCCTGATCGTTCTGATGATGCGCTACGGCTACGGCTTGACATCCTTGCTCTTGGGCGATTTGATCAAACCATTTATAACGCAGTTCTCGAGCGGCTAATTCGATACCTAATTTGTTTTCGCGCGCGTAAGCGTGCGTGCCAAAAGACTGAACGAACAAGGGCACTTGCATTGTGGTGCACAGTTCACGCACAAAAGCTTCATCCCGATCGCTCTCTGCACCGCGTAAGTTGAAATTGCAATGGGCCGCGATGCACGTATATCCTGCACGCACCAGCACGTCCAGCAAAGCGACACTGTCTGCTCCGCCGCTGACGGCTACCAGCACAGGTTTGTCTTTATCCAACAATCCCCGCTGCCGAATATATGTACTAACTCGTCTAAGCACCTAATCCTCTATATTTAACGCGCTTCGGCTCACATGCCTCTTCACCGAGTCGCATCTTCTTATTCTCCTCGTATTCCGAGTAACTACCTTCGAACCAGAACACTTTTCCGTCGCCTTCATACGCCAGAATATGCGTGCAGATACGATCCAGGAACCAGCGGTCGTGCGAGATAACAACGGCACAGCCTGCAAAATTCTCCAATCCTTCTTCCAGTGCACGTAGGGTGTTCACATCGATATCATTCGTCGGCTCATCAAGCAGTAAGACATTGGCTTCACTCTTTAAGGTCAGGGCAAGATGTAAACGGTTGCGTTCACCGCCGGAAAGCACACCGCATTTCTTCTCTTGGTCTGCACCGGTGAAATTGAAGCGACTCAGATAGGCTCTTGCGTTGATTTCTTTGCCGCCGACACGAATGAACTCCGTACCGCCGCTGATCTGCTCGAACACACTCTTATTCGGATCGATATCCGTGTGTTGCTGATCCACATAGCCGATCTTCACCGTCTCGCCGACACTGAACGTACCTTTGTCGGCTTTCTCTGTGCCGATAATCATTCGGAAGAGGGTCGTTTTTCCCGCTCCGTTCGGACCAATGATACCTACGATGCCGTTTGGCGGTAACATGAAATTTAGGTCCTCAAACAGCAGACGGTCGCCAAAAGACTTGGCTACACCTTCGGCATTAATGACCTTATTACCCAAACGCGGACCGTTCGGAATGAAGATTTCCAACTTCTCCTCGCGTTCTTTCTGTTCCTCATTCAACATACGGTCGTATGACTCAAGACGCGCTTTCTGCTTTGCGTGACGTGCCTTTGGCGCCATTCGGATCCATTCCAGCTCGCGCTCCAAGGTCTTTCTCCGCTTGCTGGCCTGTTTCTCTTCCTGCGCCATGCGGTTGGTCTTCTGTTCCAGCCAACTCGAGTAATTGCCTTTCCAAGGAATACCTTCACCGCGATCCAGTTCCAAGATCCATCCTGCTACATTATCCAGGAAATAACGGTCGTGCGTGATACAGATCACCGTTCCGGCATATTGCTGTAAGTGCTGTTCCAACCAATCGATACTCTCTGCATCCAAGTGGTTAGTCGGCTCATCCAACAGTAACACGTCAGGTTGCTGTAGCAGCAGACGACAGAGTGCGACGCGGCGACGCTCACCTCCGGAAAGGGTAGTGACACTTGCATCGTCAGGCGGGCAGCGCAATGCGTCCATAGCCCGATCCAGTTTCTGGTCGAGATTCCATGCATCTGCAGCATCGAGTTTGTCTTGCAGCTCCGCTTGACGTGCCAGCAGTTTATCGAAGTCTGCATCCGGCTCCGCGAACGCCATATTGATGTCGTCATACTCCTTGAGCATGTCCATGATGGACTGCACTCCTTCTTGTACTACCTCACGTACGGTCTTGTTCGGGTCCAGTTTCGGATCTTGCTCCAAATAACCGACGCTGTAACCGGGACTCCATACCACCTCACCCTGGTATTCTTTCTCAATACCTGCGATGATCTTTAGCAAGGTACTCTTACCGGCTCCGTTTAGACCGATAATACCGATCTTAGCACCATAGAAAAAACTCAGGTAGATGTTTTTCAATACCTGCTTCTGTGGGCCGAAATTCTTACTCAGCCCAACCATTGAGAAAATTATCTTCTTATCGTCTGCCATATTCTTTCAATTTTCATTCTTCAATTTCCAATTCGCCGTAGGCTCAATTGTATCCTACCTCTTGCGCGGTCAATATCTATCACCCGCACCTTGACATGCTGGTGCAATTTAACTACTTCCTGCGGATTATTCACCCTGCGGTCAGCCATTTCGGAGATATGCACCAATCCGTCTTTATGTACGCCGACATCTACGAAAGCACCGAAAGCGCTGATGTTCGTCACAATACCCGGTAATACCATGCCTGCCTGCAGATCGTCTATCGTATGTACGGACTCTTCAAAATGAAACTCCTCCGTCTCGCCGCGAGGATCGCGTCCCGGTTGAGCCAACTCTTTCATGATATCCGTCAGGGTAGGGAGTCCCACTTCAGCCGTCACATATTTATTCAAATCGATATTGGCGCGTTTATCCGCGTCTGCGATCAGATCGGCTACGGAGCAACCTTGATCTTTCGCCATACGTTCTACAATCGCGTAACTCTCCGGGTGCACGGCACTGTTATCCAGCGGGTTCTTACCTTTTAACCGCAAGAAACCTGCGGCCTGTTCAAAGGTCTTGGCTCCTAACTTAGGCACCTTCAGTAAATCCTTGCGACTACTGAATGCACCGTTTTGTGCGCGATAATCCACGATACTCTGCGCGAGTGTCGGACCCAAACCGGAGATATAGGTCAACAGGTGCTTGCTTGCGGTATTCACATCCACACCCACATAGTTCACCACACTCTCTACCGTCTGTTGCAGGCTCTCGCGTAACTCCGTCTGATCCACGTCGTGCTGGTATTGACCGACACCGATAGACTTCGGATCGATCTTCACTAACTCTGCCAGCGGGTCTATGAGTCGTCTACCGATACTAACCGCACCGCGTACGGTGACATCTTCGTCAGGAAACTCCTCGCGGGCAATCTTACTGGCGCTATACACCGACGCACCTGCTTCGCTCACCACATATACCGGCGGACAAGTCTTCAAAGAACGCACCATCTGTTCTGTCTCTCGGCTGGCAGTACCATTGCCGATAGCAATAGCTTCGATGGCATATCGGGTGATCAACTCCTCCATGCGCTTCGTGCTTTGCAGGTTGTGCAGGAAAATCACATCATGCATCAACAAGTCCCCTTGCTCATTCAGCACAACCGTCTTACAACCGGTCCTAAATCCCGGATCAAGCGCCAATACACGTTTCTGACCAAGCGGGGCTGCCAGTAATAACTGTCGCAAGTTATCCGCAAAGACACGAATGGCTTCCGCGTCGGCTTTTTCCTTCGATAGCGCCGCATATTCCGTCTCAATAGCCGGTTTCAGCAGCCGTTTGTATCCGTCCTCCATCGCCAACTCCACTTGATAGGCTGTGTCATTATTGGCGTGCAACCATTGGTGAGCCAACTTGTCCAAAGCCTTCTCGCTGTCCGGCGAGATATCCACGCGGATAAATCCTTCTGCTTCGGCACGACGGATAGCCAGTAACTGGTGACTCCGGATATGCTTGAGCGGACTCTTGAAATCAAAATAGTCCTTGTAGTTCTGCGCTTCGGGGCTCTCACATTTACCTTTAACCGCTTTGGTGGTCAGTAAGGCCGTGTAACTGAATTCCCTACGGATCGCATTGCGACTGCGCTCGTCTTCCGAGATACGCTGCGCGATGATGTCGCGTGCACCTTGCAGGTCTTCCTCCTTTGGTAACTTCATCGGCCGCTGCTTGAGAATCTCTTCCGCCAAAGGTAATAAGCCTTTCTCAATAGCGATGTCCGCGCGGGTCTTACGGTGCGGTTTATACGGCAGATAGATATCCTCCAGCTCCGTCGCATCCCAACAATCCTCGATACGTTTGCGTAAGTCCTCGTCGGTGTTGCCTAACTCTTTCAGGCGCGCGTAGATAGTCTCTTTGCGCTTGGCGAGTTCCTGTAACTTGCTGTACTGTACCTGAATAGCCGCGATCTGCACCTCATCCAAACTGCCGGTCTTCTCTTTGCGGTAACGGGCAATAAACGGAATAGTGGCACCCTCATCCAAGAGTGTCAAGACTGCGGCTACATGTCGTTCGCTGATGTTAACAGCTGCGCCGATTATATGTGCAAAAAGTAAAGTCATATGGGTTCTTGTCGTCCGCTTGGTGATCCTCGGAACTGGTCTTTTCCCAAACTGCAGGGTCAATCACAGGGAAGAAAGTGTCGGCATCGTCCCAGGAATGATGGATGTGCGTGATATACAGTTTGTCTGCGCGCTCCATCATCTGGCGATAAACCATACCGCCGCCGATTACGAAAGCTTCTTCCTCTCCTTGCACTTGCGCCTCCATCTCATCCAGCGAATATACCGCTTCTGCTCCTTCGAAAGTCTTGCTGGCTACGTCCGTCAACACGATGTTACGACGATTAGGCAGTGGGTGTTTGGGCAAAGAGAAGAACGTACGCTCGCCCATCATCACGGTTTTTCCGCTTGTGATCTCTTTAAAATGCTTCAGATCGGCTGGCAGGTGACATAAGAGGTCACCTTTCTTACCAATCGCATAGTTTTCTGCTATGGCAACAATGATACTGATCATACGCTTACTGTTCCTGCAATATGAGGGTGGGGATCATATCCTTCCAGTTGGAAGTCTTCGTATTGGAAACCAAACAGGTCCTTTACCTCAGGGTTAATAATCATCTTCGGCAATTGTCGCGGCTCGCGAGTCAACTGCAACTTCACCTGATCCAGGTGGTTCAAATAGATATGTGCGTCTCCTAACGTGTGTACGAAATCGCCGCATTGCAGGCCCGTCACTTGTGCCATCATCTGCAACAACAGGGCATAGCTGGCGATATTAAACGGCACACCCAAGAAGATATCGGCGCTGCGTTGATAGAGCTGCAGACTCAACTTACCGTCCGCTACATAGAACTGGAACAGACAGTGACAAGGCGGCAATGCCATCTTATCCACTTCGGCTACGTTCCATGCACTCACCATCATACGTCGGCTGTCAGGATTCTCTTTGATAGTCTTCACTATGTTCGCGATCTGGTCAATCGTACCGCCGTTATAATCGGGCCAGGAACGCCATTGATGCCCGTAAACAGGGCCCAACTCACCGTTCTCGTCCGCCCATTCGTTCCAGATACGTACGCCGTGCTCCTGCAGATACTTCACGTTCGTGTCGCCCTGCAAGAACCACAGTAACTCGTAGATGATGGACTTCAAGTGCAGTTTCTTTGTGGTCAACAGCGGAAAACCGTCTTCCATCTTAAATCGCATCTGGTGTCCGAACACCGAGATAGTGCCCGTTCCTGTGCGGTCGTGCTTCACCGTTCCTTCTTCCAGCACTCGCTTGCATAAATCTAAATATTGTTGCATGTTAATACAATTTGTACGTTGTTTTGATCACTTTGAACTCTGTCCGTCGGTTGATGGCATTGCATATCTCCTGTTTGTCGGCCGGCAGACTGAGGATAAATGCCTCGTCAAGGGCTTGCTCAACAGGAATGAACGGATATTGTTTGTTCAGCGCTTTGTCTGCTATGATAGGTTTGGTCTTGCCGTAACCTACCGGCGTCAGTCGCTCCGGGTCAATACCGTGTTGGATAAGGAAATTGCAACAACTCTGGGCACGTTTCTGCGACAACTCCAGGTTGAACTGCTCATTACCTACCAAGTCCGTATGGGCACTTAACTCAATCGTGATATTGGGATTGTCATTCAGCAGTTTAACCAACTTAAGCAACTCCGTCTCGGTCGCGGGAGTGATGTCCCATCGTCCGAACTCATAGAACACATTCTCCATCTTCACAGGGCGACTGATAGGACTCAACATAAAATCCATCGTATAGGTCTTGCTGTCCTTCAGGTTATAGGTGTTCCATTGCTCTTTGGCATTTAAGTAACCGCGGGAAGTAGCTAACATCACATACTTCACATCGCGTTTGATCTTAATCTTATAACTGCCGTCTCGGCGCGCATTAATCATACTGTTGGTGCCATCCGAACCTACGATACGCAACTTGGCGTCCGCAATCGGGTTACCCAACTCATCGCTCACCTTACCTTCTGCAATAAACTCCATCTCGGGCAGCACAAACTGATAAATCTTATCCATGCCCTTCTTGTCTCCGCGATTCGAAGAGAAGAATCCGTTCTGCGTGTTACCGGCAAAAGTGATACCGAAATCATCGCCGGCGCCGTTGAATGGTGCACCCAGATTAAATAAGATCCAAACTACGGAGTCTTTATTTGTCGTGTCGCGGGTCGCTTTGAAAAGATCCAGTCCGCCGTATCCCGGATGACCGTTCGATGCGAAATATAAACTGCCGTCGGCATGCACATACGGGTACATCTCGTCCGCACTCGTGTTGATACCGGCGCCAAGAGGCTGTGCATTCACCCATTCCGAACCTTCCAACTCCGCGAACCAGATATCTTTACCGCCTTGCCCGCCAGCTGCGTCGCTCACGAAATACAAGGTGTCGCCGCTTGGATTCAATGCCGGGTGACCTACTGTGATGGAACTGTCTGCAAACAACTTCACCTCCTGCGCTTCACCCCATTCACCGCTCGCACGGTCACTCTTGTAGATCTTAGCGCCCAAGTCCTGTCCGTTGATAGGTTTCGAGTAGGTGAAGTACATCGTACGGCCGTCTTTCGTGAAACAGCAAACACCCATCTCGGCACTTCCTGCATTCTTACCGCCTGAAGTCGAATCGTTCTTCTGTTCGTCTTCCTGTCCGCCGCTTAAGCCTTCCAGCAACTCAATCTCTTCCCATTCTCCGGCGGCATTCTTACGTGTCTGGTACAACTGGAACAACTGCTGTCCGGTGACATTACTTGGCCGCTGCAGCTTCTTCGAACCGCCTTTCGGCTTCTCTTGCCGGTTGCTGGAGAAAACGACAGCATCGTCGGATGAACCGATGAACATAGGTGCGAAGTTGCTCGTGCGTTTTTGATTAAACTCCTTCGCTTCGTTTACCTTATATCGACTCGTCTCGCGCTTCCATTCGTCCACCTTCGTGCAAGCGTATTTACCGGCGCGCGCTACGTAGTCTTGAGGGTGCGCCTCCAAGTACGAATCATAGTGCTTCAGCGCCTCTTTGTACTTACCTTGATTCTGCAGCACCTGCGCAGCATGCAGATAAACCGTTGAGTCCTGCAACTGGTATTTGCAACGCAGCGCATTCGTGTACGCACTCGATGCACGAGGGTTGTTGATCAAACGGTAACACTCCGCTTGACGGAATGCCACATATCCTTTCAAGTCTCGCTGTGTCTTCGAGTTTAGACGACTGTAACAGGACTTGTAGATATCCGCCGCGATGTAATACTCACCGATAGCGAACTTCTTATCTGCCCGCTTAATACGCTGCTGGATAGAGCACCCGCTCAATACCAGCACCGCCAATAGTATGTAGAAATACTTAGTCCAGTTCATGTACTACCAGTCCCGATCTCAGTTTCGGCTCAAACCATGTCGTCTTAGGCGGCATGATATTACCCGAATCCGCGATGTCGATAATCTGCTGCATCGTAACAGGGTAGAGTGCCAGCGCTACTCTCGACTCTCCACTATCAACTCTCCTCTTTAATTCACCTAATCCGCGGATACCGCCGACGAAGTCAATACGCTTGTCAGAACGCAGGTCCTTAATGCCCAAGATCTGATCTAGAATCAGATTACTCGAGATCGTCACATCCAGCACGCCGATCGGGTCGTTGTCATTGTACCGTCCCTGTTTAGCTGTCAGACTGTACCATTTTCCTCCCAGATACAGCGAGAAATTATGTAACTTATTCGGTTTGTAGATCTCTTCGCCCTTTTCTTCTACGTCGAAGTTCTCTGCCAACTTAGCCAAGAATGCGTCCTCGCTCAGCCCGTTTAAATCCTTCACTACGCGGTTGTAGTCGATAATATTCAACTGGTTATCCGGGAAACAAACCGCCAGGAAGAAATTAAACTCCGCGTTCTTGTCTCCTGTGGCTTTCTGCTTCTCCGCCCCGACACCTGCTGCAGCTGCAGAACGATGGTGTCCGTCCGCGATATACATCGCCGGAATCTGAGCAAAAATCTCCGTAATTCGCGCGATTGTTGCCTGGTCGTCAATCACCCAGAATGTGTGTCTGAATCCTTCCGGTGCAGCCACAAAATCATATTCCGGTTCGCCCGCACATACTTTCGCTACAATCTGATCCAAGTCCTCGCGATGCGGATAAGCAAAGAATACCGGCTCCATGTTCGCATTCAACGTACGCACATGTTTCATGCGGTCTTCCTCTTTGTCGCGTCTCGTCAACTCGTGCTTCTTAATCCGTCCCTCAAGATAATCATCTACCCAAGCACCGACAACCAGACCATACTGCGTCTTGTCTTTTCCGCCCGAGAGAGGATTGGAAGCCAAGATCGTTTGTGCATAGACATAGTATTTCTCCTCCGCGTCCTGCACTAACCAGCCGTTTGCTTTGAAAAGCGCAAACTGCTCTTTAGCCGCACCGTACACACGTGGATCGTGCTCATCTGTGCCCGGCTCAAAATTGATCTCCGGCTTGATGATATGATATAAGGACTTCGGATTACCGGCAGCTTCTTTTCTCGCTTCCTCTGAGTTCAGCACGTCATAAGGACGGCTGCTCACACTTTCCACCAATTCCTTCGGCGGACGAATGCCCTTGAAAGGTTTAATCTTCATAATAGTGTTATTTCTTAATCTCCGGCGCTTTGGTTCCCATCGAGCAGGTTCCGTTGAACTGTGCTCCCGGCTCTACAATCAGGGTCTTTGTGATCACATCGCCGTTGATCTTACCGTTTGCGCGAAGCGATAACTGTTGGTTGCAGGTCACTTTGCCTTCCAGCAATCCCATGATCTCTGCGTTCTGGCAGTTAATAGTGCCTTTCACGCGACCACCTTCACCAATAACCACTTTACCCGTGCAGTTCAATTCGCCTTCGATCGTTCCGTCGATGCGATAATCACTGTCTGCCGTGATGTTACCTACGATTTTACTTCCTGCGGTAAGTGCGTTGAACATCAAACCGCTTTTGTTGTCACTTGCCATAATTCCTATTAGTTTTTTAGTTAATTTGCAATTGAATTTATCCTTGCCCACAATTTGGCGTGCAAAATTACAAAAAAAAAAGGACATATACAAGAGTATATGCCATTTTTTGTAAAAAAAAGCACTTTCTGCCCGTTTTATCCTTTCTCCTCCTCTCCTCTTTATTCTCCTCCCTTCCACGTATCTTCCGTGTTGTTTCAAAGGGTACTTAATGGATGCTGAATGGTTGCTCAATGGATGCTGAATGGGTGCTTGCTATGACGTGACTGTAATCTCAAACCTATATCTATTCAAGAAAATTTATACAAAAATGCACATTTTCTTGCACATCTCGGATTTTTGTTGTAATTTTGCGCTCGCAAAATGAAAATGAACGAGTAAGTATGAAAAAAAGCATCTTCTTGGCGGCATGCCTGATTGCGTTGTGCGTAGTGATAAACGGTTGTCGCCATCGCGATACATCCGCGCCCTATAACTACACTTTGATTCCGTTTGAAAACGAAGAAGGCTTGTTTGGTTACATAGAGACAGACGGAGATATTGCCATTAAGCCGCAGTTTGAAGAAGCGAGT
>JAFXYK010000018.1 GCA_017541805.1 Paludibacteraceae bacterium | reverse complement strand
GAGAACATCGAGCTGACCGAGAAGGCACAGAAAGTGGTTGTTGACGGCGTGATCTACATCGTTCGTGACAACAAGATGTTCAACCTCCAAGGTGCACAAGTTCGATAATCGTCGAAAGTTAAAAGTCGAAAGACAATAGACAGAGGAGTCGCAGAAATGCGGCTCCTTTTTTGTCAACTTTGGTTTGCAAGGAAACTATAAAAGTGAAAAAAGTTTCCATTTTTCTTGCGTATATCAAAAAAAAGTTGTACCTTTGCAGCCGTTTTTGGAAAAAACATGAGTCAAGACCAGAAATGTCATATTATCAGGACTGCCGGCGAACTGTTCTTTCGCCTGGGAATTCGCTCTGTTTCTATCGATGATATATGTCGTGAATTAGGGATGTCGAAGAAGACATTCTATGTCTATTTCGCATCCAAGGATGAACTGATTGCGCAGATGTTGCAAGCCAATCTGAACTACATGGCGGGTAAGATGGAGGAGCTGCTGAAGTTGCAAGACTTTCGCCAATTGGTCAAGGTGTTCCTTAAGCGTCAGGAGGCGGAGAGAAACGATGTGCGCCGTGTGCCACAACTGGTCTATGACCTCAAGAAATACTATCCGCGTCAGTTCTCCGATTTTCAGGTTCAATGCTTCGAGATGCAGAAGAAGTATATCATGCAGTATTTGGAATTAGGTGTGGCGCAGGGTCTCGTGCGCGCGAACCTTAATATTGAATTGACGGCTGTACTGTTTGCCAAGATCCACAATGATGCTATTCGCGACTTCGAGGTGATAGAAGCGCATAACCATAACATGCACCAATTGGCGCATACGGCGATGGATGTGTTCGTTCGCGGCGTGCTGAGTGAAGAGGGACTCAAACTATTTAAATCCGAATAATCAGAAAAAGTATTATATGAAGAAACTATTTGTTATTTTATCGGCTGTTCTGTTGAGCACTTCGGTGTTTGCGGAAGACCATGTGATGGCCGCCACAAAGAGCAGTCAACCGGCAGCAGTCACAGGACAGACGCTTAGTCTGTCGCTGCAGGAAGCGCAGGAGTTTGCTGTGAAGCAGAACCGCAGTCTGAAGAATGCCTCGCTGCAGGTGCAGGAAGCCTATGCGCAGCGCTGGCAGACAATCGCGGCGATGTTACCGCAAGTGGAAGGAACGTATACGTACAGTAACTATCTGGGTTACAGCGCTACCTTGTCCATGGGAGGAACGGATGTGAAGATCAACATGCCTAACGTAGGTGCGTTCGGTGTAGCCGCATCGGTTGGTATCAACGGACAAGGCATTGTAGGTGCGCTGCTCAACAACATCGCTATCGACATGAAGAAGATCGCGCTGGAGAAATCGGAGAGCGAGTTACGCGGAAGTGTGATGAGCAGTTATGTCTCCGTTCAAGCGCTGCAGAGCATCGCCGGCCTGTTGGATTCCAGTTTGGTGAACCTGGAGGAGTTGGAAGTGATGACTCAGCATGCCGTAGATGTAGGTGCGGTAGAGCAGACGTCTGCGGACCAGATTCACGTACGTGTCAACACGGTCAAGAACTCGATTAACGCGCAGAAGCGTACCATCGAATTGGCGATGAATAGCCTCAAGGTGCTATTGGATGTGCCGGTAGAGACCGAGGTGATTCTGACCGAGAACTTAGACGCAGTGCTCTCGCCGGAGCGCGTGCTGAGCCTGCTGGGTGCGAACTTCATCATGGAGAATAACTTGAACTATCAATTGCTGCAGAAACAGGTAGACCTGGCGAAGAAAAACGTACACATGGCCGGTTGGGCTTATGGTCCGACGCTGAGTCTGGCATACAGTTATACCGACCAGCATTACTACGGCGACGGCGGTATGCGTATGACGCCGCCGAATGTGGTGCAAGTGAGCGTTCGTATGCCTTTGTGGTCGAGCGGAAAACGTGCCGCAGGAGTGGTAGAGAAAAAGATTGCTCTCGAGGAGGCGAAGAATACCCTTTCGGAAGCGACCGATAACCTCTCTATCCAGTATCGTCAGTTGTGCTTCAACCTCACCAACGCGTTTGAGACCTATCTGAATGAGAAAGATAATATCGATGTATCGCAGCGCGTCTTCATGTCTGCGACGAACAAATATAAATACGGTGCCAGCTCCAATATGGAGTTGACCAATGCCTCCAATGACTTTATCAACGCTCAGAGTACATATGTACAGGCGATTCTGTCGCTCGTGAATGCGCAAGTGGAACTGGAGATTTTCTTAAATAACTAATCAGATAATCAGAATAAACAACATCAATATGAAAAAATCATTTATTTACATGTTGGCTGCCGTTGCCCTGATGGCGTGCAGCAAATCGGCGAAGACGACAGGGGGGATGACAGACCGCGTAGAGCAAGTGCGCACGACGGTGCTGCAACCGCGCGAGATCGAACGCGAGATTTCTGTCTCGACGAACTTACAAGGTTATATCACCCAGAATGTGGCACCGTCCATCACCGGTAAGATCGAGCATATCTACTGCGAAGTAGGTGATAAGAAAGCAGCGGGTGCAGACCTGGTGCGTATGGATCAGACGCAGTATAAGACCACTAAGATCACGCTCGCTAATCTGGAGGTAGAGAAGAACCGTATCGAGCAGCTGCTCAAGACCGGTTCGGCGACCCAGCAGCAGTATGACCAGATCACGACGCAGTATAACTCTACGAAAGAGCAGCTGGATTTCCTCTATACGAATACCTATGTCAAAGCGCCTTTTAGCGGAGTCATCTCTGCCAAGACGTATGAAGACGGTGAGTTGTACAGCGGTCAACCGATCCTGGTGCTCACCCAGATCAACAAACTCAAAGCATTGGTAGCTATTCCGGAGACCTATTTCCCGCTCTTCAAGGCAGGCATGAAACTGACGCTTACCTCCGAGATCTATCCGAATGAGGTATTCCCGGCAACGGTGGAAGTAGTCTATCCGACGGTAGATGCCACCAGCCATACATTCCAAGTGAAGATCGTTGTCCCGAACAGCAAGGAACTGCTTCGTCCGGGTATGTATGTGACCACCACGATCGGTTTGGGTAAGGCCAATACGATTGTCGCTCCGTACCAGGCGGTAGAGAAACTCGTCGGCGCCAATGACCGCTATGTCTTCCTGAACGAGAACGGTGTCGCCAAACGTGTGTCCGTCACACTCGGTCAACGTTTTGATCAGGATATCGAGATCATCGCGCCGGAGATCGTTCCGGGCGTAGAACTGGTAACGGTGGGTCAACACAAACTCATCGACGGAGTGAAACTCAATGTTGTTGAATAACTAGAAATCTAGAGTTCTAGAAAACTAGAAAGTATTATGGCTATATACAAAACAGCGATACAAAAACCGGTAACGACAGCCCTGATCTTTGTGGCGGTCATTGTTATCGGTATCTACAGCTTCATTAAGTTGCCTGTAGATATGTTTCCCGAGATGGACCCGCCGTATATCACGGTGATGACCACGTATCCGGGTGCTTCGGCGTCCGAGATGGAGACGAATGTGACGAAAGTGATGGAGAATGCCTTGACTTCCGTTGATCACTTGAAGCATATCACCTCACAGTCGAAAGATAACATGTCGATGGTGGTACTGGAGTTGGAGTGGGGTGCTAACATGGACGAGGCGGTCAACGACGTGCGCTCGTTCGTGGACATGACCAAGAACAACCTGCCGGATAACTGCGGTACACCGATGATCTTTAAGTTATCCACCTCGTCTATGCCTATCGCGCAGTATTCGATCACTGCCGACGAGACGTATGCGGGTTTGGATAAGATCATGAACGATGAGGTGATTCCGCAGTTGAACCAGATTGACGGTATCGGAAACATCTCTTTGTCGGGAGCACCGGATCGATATGTGTATATCAATATCGACCAGCAGAAGTTAGACGCCTACGGTTTGACCATCGAGCAGGTGGGACAGGTTGTGCAAGCGAATAACCTCAACCTCTCTTCGGGTACAGTCAAGATGCCGAAGGAGCAGTACCAGATGCAGGTGCGCTCTGAGTATATCGAGTCTTCCGAGATCGAAGACCTGATGGTGACGATGACGCCGAGCGGACAGCAGGTGTTCATTCGCGATATCGCTACGGTCAAAGATACGATTAAGGACTTGGCACTCGATGAGAAGACCAACGGGCGTGAAGCTGTTCGTCTGATCATCGCCAAGCAAACCGGTGCCAACACGGTGCAGGTATGTAAGGACGTGCGCGAAGAGTTAGCGCGTATTCAACAGCAGTTACCGGCGGATGTGAAGATCGAGAAGATCTATGACTTGTCCGAGACCATTCAGAACTCCATCAATTCGTTGGAGGAGTCGGTGCTGTACGCACTGCTGTTCGTCGTACTCGTCGTGCTGTTCTTCTTAGGCAGATGGCGCGCGACGCTCATCATCGGTATCACTATTCCTATTGCGTTGATCGTGGCCTTTATCTACTTGGGTATGGCCGATTCGTCGCTGAACATCATCTCGCTTTGTTCGTTAACGATTGCGATCGGTATGGTGGTGGACGATGCTATTGTGGTGCTGGAGAATATCACGCGCCATGTGGAGCGTGGAGAAGATCCGCACGAGGCAGCGATCTATGCAACGAATGAGGTGTGGGTATCCGTTATTGCTACGACCCTCGTGTTGGTAGCGGTGTTCGTGCCGTTGACGATGTTACCGGGTATGATGGGTATCATGTTCCATGAGTTAGGATGGATCGTGACGGTAGTCTGCTGTACCTCTACGATAGTGGCTATCTCGCTGACACCTATGCTCTGCTCCAAACTGCTGAAGGCGAAGAAAGTGCATGTGGATGAAGAAGGAAACCTCGTGGACGATGAGGCCGGAAAGAAAAGCTGGTACGACCGTACTGTCGTACGTCTGTTGGATAAGATAGACGGTTATTACGCTACTTCGCTCGGTTGGTGTCTGAAGCATAAGCTGATCACCTTCCTCATTCTGTTAGGCTTCTTCGTGGCGTCCCTGACGCCGGTATTCACCGGAAAGATCGGTATGGACTTTATGCAGGAGCAGGATAACGGACGTCTGAGTGTGACGGTGAAGTTGCAGCGCGGTACACGTATCGAAGAGACGCTGAAGACGGCACGTATGCTGGAGAACCGTTTCGTCGAATTAGTGCCGTGTATTGAGTTGATCAACACCTCCGCCGGTTCGAACGATGATGCTACCATCGCCGCTCTGTTCTCGAACACGATGAATAATAAGATTCAGATGACGGTTCGTCTGCCTAAGAAATGGCAACGTGATCAGTCGATATGGGAGATTGCGGAGATCCTTCGTCAAGAGATGGCGCGTTATCCGGAGATCGTGGAGTACCAGTGTCAGGTGGCATCCAATAGCCCCGGTAGCGGTGGAAACACCGTGGATATTGAGATCTACGGTTATGACTTCGATAAGACTTCGCAATTGGCCGAGCAGGCGCGTCAGTTATGTAAAACGCTGCCTGGTGCTCGCGACGTGAACATCAGCCGTGAGGATGACCGTCCGGATATCAAGATCTCCATTGATAAGGAGAAAGCTTCGCGTCTGGGACTCAGTTCGGCAACGATCTCTACCTATCTGCGAAACCGTGTAGCCGGAATGAGCTGCGGCTATCTCAAGGATGACGGTTCGGAATACGATATCGTTGTACGCCTGCAGGAGGAAGACCGCAACTCTATCTCCGACGTGATGGATCTGACCATTCCTACGCCGACAGGCAAGAAAGTGAAACTGAGTGAAGTGGCTGCCGTTGGTGAATACTGGGCACCGCCTACGATTGAGCGTAAGAGCCGTCAACGTATCGTAACCGTGAAGGTAACGCCGTACAACACCTCCTTGGGTGAGCTGGCCAGCCAGATTGAAGCGAATGTGCTTCCGCAACTCGATCTGCCGGTGGGTTATTCGACGCACCTGGCCGGTAGTTATGAGGATATGCAAGACTCCACACGAGACATGGCATTGTTAGGCCTGATGATCATCCTGCTGGTATATATCGTGATGGCTTCGCAGTTCGAGTCGCTCCGTATGCCGGCGATCATCATGTTCTCTGTGCCGTTCGCAGTATCCGGTGTGGTACTTGCCTTGTGGATGACCGGTCGTTCACTGGATATGATCGGTGCGCTGGGTCTGGTGCTGCTGGTAGGTATCGTGGTGAAGAACGGTATCGTGCTCGTGGACTATATCAACCTGATGCGTGAACGTGGATACGAACTGAATCAGGCTATTCAGATGTCCGGCCGTAGCCGTATCCGTCCTGTGCTCATGACCGCATTCACTACTGTATTGGGTATGGTGCCTATGGCTGTCTCCAGCGGTGAAGGTGCAGAGATGTGGCAACCGCTTGGTATCGTCGTTATCGGCGGTCTGATGGTAAGTACCTTCCTGACCTTGTATATCGTGCCCGTGCTCTATGGATTTATGTCCCGCCATGGCGACCGTGACAAACAAGAGGCACTACGTAAGAAATTTATCTTCATGAACATTAAAGTGAAAAAGGAAGAAAAGGAGGAAGAAAAATGAAAAGCGTAATGATTGTTTTTAACCAAGCCAATACAGGGCGTGTAGAATATATGTTAGATACGCTGGGTATTAACGGTTTCACCTTCTTTGAACAAGTGCAAGGACGCGGAACGAACGGAGGAGAACCCCGCCGCGGAACGCATGCTTGGCCGGAGATGAACTCATGCGTTATCACTGTAGTGGAAGACGAACAAGTGGCTTCCTTGCTTGAGTCGGTCAAGAAACTCGATCTGCGAAATGAAGAAGTAGGCGTGCGCGCCTTCGTCTGGGATATCGTGGCTACGGTATAAGATCAGTTCACTCTTGTGGCGTATAAAAGCGTAGGTTTGCCGGCAATACGGCAACCGATCACAAAAGCTGTACCTCCATCGCGGAGGTGCAGTTTTTTCTTTAACTGCTCAGGCGTCAACGGATAGTTGCGACAAAGCACATTGGCTTGTTTGAGATCTTGTTTCTCGGTGATGCGCCAAACACGACCGGGGAAGTGTTCTACGAAGGTGTCGGAACAATAGAGATGGGTGTTAACGTCCAGTTTATGCAGCCCGAACCGTTGTGCGACCAACTTATACGCACCTGCTTTGAGGATGGCAGCATTCGGTTCGTACAAGTAGTTGTAAATGGTAAATTGTGAATTGTAAATTTCCCGTTGCTCTTCCTCTTTGGAAAAGACAAAAGCTTGGTCCTTTTTTTCTAAATCGATGGCAGTAATCTGTTCTGAACCACCACTGAGCAATAATACTTCCTTCACCTCGTTCTTGATGGCGACGACGTGGATGTCCCAAGTTACTGCCGACAAAGCCTTAACGGCTTGTGTCAAGTCTAACATAGGCGATAACTTAATCATCAAGCGTTTACCGTGTGCCAAAAGGGTAGGTAATAACTCTACTACATTCGGTGTGCAGTCTTCGAGACGAAAAACCTTACCGCCATGACTATCCCGACGTGCGGGATCCAAGAAAATTAAATCGTATTGTCCGGCTGAGGCTAAGAAATCTTCGGCCGTGGAATGATGAATAGAAATCGGTTTATTAGCGAAGTTATGCGTAGCAATTCGACATAACTCTTCGTTCTGCTCGATGTAGTCGGTGTGGGTGAATTGTTCGCTTAGGAAATAGGTGTCGACGCCATAGCCACCGGTCAAGTCCACTAACTTTTCTCCGCTGACAAGACTCGCTTTGTAACGTGCAGCCAGTTCCGACGAACACTGTTCGCAACTGAGGCGAACGGGATACCACCAATCGGGGATAGAAGCAAAAGTGGGCAACTTATCCGCTGTCCGTTCACGACCTTCTACCTGTTGGAGAAACCAATGCCATTCGGCGTCGGATAGGTGTTTGTATTTATTTCGCTGGAGCGCTAAGTCGGCTACCGACATAGTAATAACTGAGTATTTCTTCGTATGGATGTCCTTCGCTCGCCATGACCGCTGCACCTATCTGACATAGTCCTGCGCCGTGACCCCAACCGTGTCCGGTGAGTGTCCAAACACCGTTTTCGTGCGATACTTCAAACCAAGAACTATATAAACAACTCTTGCTTAACCAGTATCGGATCTTCAATTCCTTGCCGATGACTTCGGTGCGCTTGGCGCCTAGAATCTTGAGACGGTCTATTCGTCCTGACGCACCGCGATGCACAGGAACAAGGTCGATGATTTCTCCGAAGTCAATACCAGACTTGGTGCGAATGATTTCGTTGAGTTCTTCATCTTTGTAGGTCACTTTCCAATCGCGAAAATCTTTCGTTTCTTGGTCGTAATCATTGAGTACGAGTCGCAGAATTTTGGAAGAAGGAGACTTGCAATAGTCGCAACTTACGGATTGGATATAGGGCACATCGATATCTTCCCAACAGGTGCGCCAGATCTCCGTTTTGCCTCCGCAACACTTGTAATAGCGGCAGTCGCAAACCGCATCGCCGTATAGCAGCACTTGTCCTGCGGTAGCACGAACGGCTTCTACGGCGCGTTCATTCATGCGGCGAAGTCCTTCGTAACGCTGACAATGGTCGTCGGCACAGACGTCGAAGCCTTCGTGGTTGGGTTTTTGCATGGCTCGAATAGCCCATGAACGACTGATAACCGCGTGAGCTTTGAGCAGTTCCATCGGACTATTGGCGTT
>JAFXYK010000017.1 GCA_017541805.1 Paludibacteraceae bacterium | reverse complement strand
CCGGTTCGTTGATTCGGCTTCCCATGCCTCGGATATAAATACTGCTGGTCATCGCTGAGCCATAATCAGGCATATAGATGTTCGGCGCGAGGTTGCTTACTTCTTTGGGTGTATTCACTTGTGCCTGCTCAATAAGTCTCCCGTCCAGCACGCTCACTTGTAACTGCTGTTTGGAAACAGGCATCGCAACCCGCGACACCGACACTTCGATATCCGACAACAGAACAGTGTCAGATACCGCTTCTGTTCCATAGAGAGCTGTGCAGATAAGGGATGATGTAAGCAGTACTTTTACTCGCATCGTGTCATGTACTTTTTCACAAACAAACAACCTGCTACCACGAGAGCCGGCCCAAGACCGGAATAGAAAGATGCGGTAAACTCTGCGGGGATGCAAGGAATAAATTTCAGGGCGATACCGAGACAGGACATACACACAATCAGTATCCATCCTCGGAGAGGAAAAGTATGATCAATAGTGGTTTTGTCCGGTAACGCCGCTATAAGGTTACAATACCTGTTCACAATACGCCGGAACATCCATATAAAGCTAATCAGGACGCCCAACGTGATCAAACAAAGCCACCATAACTCATCTGCCGGCATGGCAATATAGGCGCGAATGCCTTTCACAGCAATTATCACGCCAGGAATACCCCAAATAGCCGCAGCTACGAGGTATAGAAATCGTTTGTCGATAAGATTTTTAGCCATAATACCTTTGTCTGTTTTTAGCCGATTAAAACGCTAGTGTAACAATGTTTTAATCGGAGAGGAGGAATTGCGGCTACTTTACACGTTACATAGTAACGTAGTCGTAGCAAGCCAATTCCGACGACAAAGGTACTGCATTTTTCTTAAACTTTGCTTAAGATTTTCTTAAGAAGCATCAAATTCCCCATAAATAGGGATGCGCAACTCGTTATTACAACTATTTTGCTTTCCGCGCGAAGTCAAACAATGCCTTTGGCAGGTGGCAATATCCGTCCGGATGCTTGTCCAAATAGTCCTGATGATACTCATCGGCAGGATAGAATTTCTGTAAAGGCAGTTTCTCTACTACGAGAGGTTGATCATATTTAGTTTGCTCCTCCGCATAGACTTTCTCTATCGTCGGCAGATCCTCCGAATCCGTATAATAGATGCCTGTGCGGTAGCGAGTGCCTTCGTCGTGTCCTTGTTTGTTAAGGCTCGTCGGGTCGATTGCCACAAAAAACATATGCAGCAGGAACTCAAGACTCACTTTATTCGGATCGTAGGTTACATGCACGGTCTCGGCATGACCGGTGGTATCGGTATAAACCTGTTCGTAGGTCGGGTTGTCCGTCTGACCGTTCGCAAAACCCACTTCCGTCTCTATAACTCCGTCAATCTGTTTGAAGAAATGCTCCGTTCCCCAGAAACATCCTCCGGCCAAATAAATATGTTTAAGTGTCATATCCATATACGAGTTTATTTGCGCTATTTGGGCGCAAAGGTACAAAAAAAATCTGATATAGACAAGAAAAATCTACAAAAATTTGCGTATGTCGGCAAAAAGCTATATCTTTGCACTCAGAATATGCGTAGACTCTTTTTATATATACTGTTTGTTGTGGCAACGGTCGTTTCCCACGCCGCGGTCTATACGCCGCAAGATGTGCCGAATCCTCAACTGAACCGGCAGGCGAGTTATGTCGCTAACCCCGATGCTATCCTGGCCGACTCCACCGTTCAGTGGCTCAACAGCTGCGCCACCATGCTCAACGAGAAGACACATGTCGAGATGGCGACAGTGGCTCTGCAGTCCATCGGCGAGGCGGATGCCTTCGATTTTGCGTACGAGCTGTTCCAGCGATGGGGCATCGGACGCAAGGGACAGAACACCGGCGTGCTCATCCTCTTCGTGCGCGACAGCCGCGACCTGAGAATCATGACCGGTACGGGTATAGAAGGGGTGCTGACAGATGCCAAGTGCTCGCAGATCATGCACGACGAGATGTTCCCCGCCTTCCGTGCCGGTGATTACGACGCCGGTATATGCCGCGGCGCACTCGCTATCTACGAGGTCTGTACGGACGGAGAAGCGCCCGAAGAACTGCTTACTATCAAGTCGGTCACCAACCGTGGACGCTATGCTGACGAAGACGGCGGATGGACCACCGAAGAGAAAATAGTTTGCTGGGGCATAGGCATCATGGTGTTACTCTCCATCATCGTCTTCTATTTCAAGGCCGTAAAGAAATGTCCGAGATGCAAGAAACGCAAAGCAACAGCTATCAAACATCATACGATTGTAGCCGCCACCTATAGCCATTCCGGAGAAGAAGATGTCACCTACCGCTGCAAACACTGCGGACATACCTTCATCGTCCGGGAGACGATCCCCAAACTGGACGATTCGTCCTCTTATTCAGGCGGTGGCGGTGGCAGCTTCTCCAGTGGAGGCGGAGGCTGGGGCGGCGGTTCCACCTCCGGCGGTGGAGCAGGAGGAAAGTGGTGATATATTTATGATTTATGATTTATGAATTGTGATTTAAAATCCTAAATAAATTTGAAATTTGAAATAATCGTTCCGTAAGGATAAGAAATTTGAAATCCTAAATAAATTTTTTATGAAAAAATTTCTCCCTTGGATTGTAGTACTGGGAGTACTGGCAATCATCGTACTTTGGATCGCAAACGTGTACAACGGACTCGTCGCTGGCGAAGAGCAAGTAGAGTCTGCGTGGGCACAAGTAGAGAATCAGTATCAGCGTCGAGCTGACCTCGTGCCGAACCTTGTGGCTACCGTCAAGGGGTATGCAGAGCATGAGAAAGAGACATTGGACAACGTGGTCAGCGCACGCGCTCGCGCTACCGAGATCACGATCGATCCCGCTAACGCAACACCCGAGCAACTCGCTGCTTATCAGGCCGCACAGGGTGAACTCAGTCAGGCTTTAGGCAAACTGCTGGCTATCGCGGAGAACTATCCGGACCTGAAGGCCAATGAGAACTTCCGAGACCTGCAGCAGCAACTCGAAGGCACTGAGAACCGCATCACCGTAGCGCGTCAGCTCTTCAACGACGATGCGCGAGCTTTCAATACGAAGGTACGCCGCTTCCCGAACAATATCATTGCCAACATGTTCGGATTTGAGAAGAAGCCGTATTTCGAAGCAGAAGAAGGTGCCAACAAAGCACCCGAAGTAGCGTTCTAAAACGCTCGTAACGCTTCTATACATCAACCTACCCTGCGCCAACTGAGCACAGGGTAGGTTTGTTTATTGAAGATTAATTATGATAGAGCAAACTGTGTTATGCTTTCGGATGATAGAAGTCGTGAATGAGCTCCGTGATTCTATTCTCAGACTCCTCTATAGTCAGACAAACATTCGTACTAAATATTACGGAAACCTTTTTTAGTCATAATGATTTAATTTTTGGATAAGTTATCAAACATAAAAAAAGGCTCACTACGGAGTGAGCCTGAATGGGTTGCAGGGCATGGGGTTATGCCTTGAGTTCCGCAGGGAGGAGAGGCATGGCGCCGCGCTGGGTGCAGACGTAGGCAGAGACGGCTACGGCTTTCTCATGCGCCTCGCGGATGGTCTTGCCGAGGAGGAGCTGGGCTACGAAAGTAGCAGTGAAGCTATCTCCGGCACCGACGGTGTCAGCCACCTGCACTTTGGGAGTAGCTACATAACTCTCTTTGGAAGCCGTGAAGACATAAGAGCCGATGGCACCACAGGTGAGGATGAGCATATCCAGCTCGTAACGCGCAATGAGTTCGCGGCAGATACGGCGGGTCTTCTCAGGGTCCTCGGCGATGAGTTTGCCGGGAACGGTCGGTTCGCCAAGAAGCATGGTAGCCACAACATCCAGTTCCTCATCGTTGATCTTGAAGATATTCGCCCGTTGGAGCGATTCAGCGATCACTTCCGCCGTGTACCAAGACTGACGGAGGTTGATGTCGAAGACGCGCAGTGCATCCTCCGGCATTGCGTCAAGAATCGCTTGGATGGTCTCCCGACTGGTTTGGGAGCGTTGCGCGAGCGAACCGAAACAAGCGGCCTGCGCCTGATGCGCCACCTCTAACATGCTGTTGGTGAGGGGGATATTATCCCACGCCACACCGAGGCATATCTCGTACTGCGGCACGCCTTTCTCGTCGAGCGTGACCTTGACGGTGCCGGTAGGTTGTTCTACAACGGGTAAGATATGATTGAGGTGCACTTTCTCGAAAGTATCTACAATCTCATCGCCGAGTTCGTCAGCGCCGATAGCGGAGATAGCACATCCGTTGAGTCCGAACTGCGAGACATGATAAGCGAAGTTTGCGGGCGCGCCACCGAGTTTGCGTCCTTCCGGGAGGCAGTCAAAGAGCGCCTCACCGATACCGATAACGTAATTTTTCATTATGCTCTGATTTTAATTGTCAAATAGGAGAGATAGAGAGCACCGACAGCCATGACGAGGACGGCGCCGAGGGAACCCATGAGATCGGACATATAGCCCATACAAAGCGGGAAGATCGTACCTCCGAACAGTCCCATGATCATCAGACCGGAGATCTCGTTTTTGTGCTCGGGGTCGTGGTTGAGCGCTTGCGCGAAACAGATAGAGAAGATATTGGAGTTACCAAATCCCACGAGGGCAATACCGGTATAGAGGGCTGCCTGCGAAGAGCTAACGGCGAGCAGAACCATCGCTGCGATAATCATGCATACGGAGATAGCGAAGAACACTTTCTCCGAGATGAGACGCAGGATAGCCGAGCCGGAGAGGCAACCGATGGTACGGAAGATGAAGTATAGCGAGGTGGCAAAGCCGGCAGCCGCCAAGTCCATACCCAGACGCTCCATGAGGATCTTCGGCGCCGT
>JAFXYK010000016.1 GCA_017541805.1 Paludibacteraceae bacterium | reverse complement strand
ATCCGCGAGCACTAGTGCAATCAGACAGGCAAAGAGTGCAATATTATATTGCAGTTTGTTGCCAAAACTCTTTCGCAGCCAAGCGTATCCATAAATTACGCTACATGTCAGTATAACGAAGATGAAACTGCGCCATGCATCGGAGGTAAGCATCGCTTTGCGTTGCTCTATTATCATGCGGTAGATGTCGTCTCCTACTTGACTGATCCAGCGTTCGTCATAAGAGGAGGTGAAACTGAATAGCTCTCCACCGAAGATGGCTAAGACAAGGCATCCAATTCCTAATACGCCTCCTGAGATCCATAAACCCAAGTGCAGTTTTTTCCAATCTACTTTGCCTTCTACGATCCTTTGTAAGCCCAAGAAGCCCAAGAGTGGCATCGTTATCTCTGCTACTACTAGGATTGACTCGACCGTTCGGAACTTATTGTACATCGGGAAGTAATTGTAGAAGAACTCCGTCAGCCACATCATGTGTCGTCCCCAAGCCAGGAAAATAGACATCAGTGTTGCAAACAACAATGCCCATTTATAAGGCCCCGGAACAATAATCAAACCGAGAATAAACAGGAAGCAGACCACAGCACCTACATACACCGCACCGCTGGTGAATTGTTTATCGCCCCAATATGAAGGAACATGTTGGCAGAATGAATGCGCACTCTCGCTCGCATATTTTTCAGCGCTTCGCTTCGTGGCACCTTGTTTTTTATAATCCTTGGTCAGTTTTTCCGTGAGTTGGTCGTATAGCACAGAATTGTCGCCGACATTATATCCGCTTGCACCTCCCATCATATTCGGCACTAACAGCGTCAGTGTCTCATCGATGCCATAGCTCCAATCTGTCACATATTCCAGACTCAAGCCTCCCGAAGCCGGCTGCTTGTCTCCCTTATCGTCCTTCTGCGTCAGTTCGCTGTGTCCGCCACGCATGGTCTGCTTAAGGTAGGAGTTATTCATGCTCATCCAACTGATACGGGTGCCGGCAATAATGCCCAAGGCTAATACGAGAATGCCAATGGCAATACCAAAGTCTTTCCATTTTTTTGTAATAGCATGATTCGTGACTTCAGCAATGACCATAACCCCGGTTAACATCGCCATATAATAGGTCATTTGCGGGTGCAGTGCCATTCCGCACATACCATATATAATAATCAGTGGAACTCCGAGCCAATATTTCTTCCTGAATACCGCATGTATTCCTCCTATTACAGCTGCCATGAAGGCCAATCCAATAGCTTTGGTAATATGTCCGGCAGGGATGATTAGGAAAAAATAACTGCTCATGCCCATAGCAAAAGCTCCTATGATGCTGAGCCATGGATTCACGCCAAAGCATATCAGCAGCAAAAAGAATCCGGCAAAATAAGCAAAGACAATACCGATTGTTTCCGGAAGCCCTAAAAATAATACCTTACGCAGTGAATGGTTGGTTAGTTCTCCGGATGGCATGCTGCCTGTTACCTGATATGTCGGCATGCCGCCGAACATCGAGTTTGTCCACCAAGTAGTCTCTCCTGTTTGCGCTTTGTATTCTAATGCCTCATTGGCAGTACCTCTCCAGTTGTCCACGTCGCCTGCATGCAAGACTTTGTCGTGTAACATAGGACTGCAGTATATCATCGCTACGGCGATGAAGGCTACTAAGGCTACCAGATAGGGAGCAACCTTTTTCCCATCAATCTTGAAATTACTCCAATTGTTTGTTATCTTCATATCATTTAATCATTTTGCGAATTTCACATAATTCTTCCCGAACGCGCTGCAGAATCTCGAGAGCAGACTGCCGTTCGTCCGAACGCTTCGTGTTTTCTTTCAACTCCTTGCGGATAGCTTCTATACGGGTGATCTTCAGTTCATCCCGGATATATCGGATGCGTTTGATCAGTTCCTGATCGGCACGCGTGTAATAGCGGTTGCCGTGTCCGTCTTTACGCGGATTCAGTTCATCAAATTGCTTCTCCCAATAACGCAAAGTGGACGCCGGGACACCCGTTTCTGTCTCCGTTTCGCGAAGCGAATAATATATCTTTTCTGTCTCTGCCATTATTTACAGATCTTCAGTTTCTTTCCTGCGCGGATATTGTCATTCTTCAGTCCGTTCCATTGCTTGAGTTGCTTCACGGTGCAATGGAATTTCTTGGCAATGCCGCCCAGAGTATCGCCGTTCTTAATCGTGTAATACGTCACGCCGTTGACGCGGTAACCGCCATTGAGACCGGTCACTTTCGCCAAGTCAATCTCCGCACGACGGTTGTTAATCAGACTGTCTGCTTTGTAAGTAAGAATACTATCCTGCATATCTATATATAATCCCACTTTCTCTGCAGGTAAGCATAGTGTGTACGGTGTGCCTCCGGGCAGTATGTCCCGCGAATATTGCGGATTGAGTCGCCGCAGTTCCTCCATCGGAATATCCAGGTTGCTACTTACCTGCTGCAAGTGCATCCGCTGCGTCGTACAAATAGTGTCGGTAAGCATCGTCTTTTCGATTGGTGCCTTGCAAATACCATGGTCGGCACCGTAGTTCATCGCATAATTGGCGGCGATGAAGATAGGTACGTAGTTGCGCGTCTCTGCCGGCAGATACGGGTATATCGACCAGAAATCACGTTTGCCTCCTGCACGGCGAATAGCCTTATTCACATTGCCGCTACCGCAGTTATAAGCGGCAATAACGAGGTTCCAGTCGTTGTATATCGCGTACATACTACTCATGAATCGGCACGCTGCATCGGTCGCTTTCATGGGATCCATTCGCTCATCCACCAGTGAGTTCACTTCCAATCCGTATAACTTGGCTGTACCGGGCATGAACTGCCATAGTCCTGCTGCACCCGCATGCGAACGAGCCATCGGATTCAGGGCCGACTCGATGATAGGAACGTACTTCAATTCGTACGGCAGGCCGTAGCGGGCAAGGGATTCCTCAAAAATAGGGAAGTAATACTCACTCATCCGCATCATGCGCGCTACTTGTTTCGGATTGCGCTTGACGTACCTTACTATGAACGCGCGCACGCGCTCGTTATAGGGCAACTCAATCACGCACGGCATGGCCTGCAACCGTGCTTTGTAGATAGAGTCGGGGAGGGTCGTCGTGTCGTGCACCGCCATGCAGTCGGTCGTGTCTAACCATCGTAAACTCCAATCCAAAGCTCTCATCTCAATGTCCGTCAAGTCACTGTCGTTCCACTGTTTATAATACGGCTCAATAGGCATAATGAGCATCGTGGAATCTTCGGTGTCCAAACTGTCAGCGGCCTGCATTGGTACTAACTCCAGCGACTCTACCGATGTAGTGTCTGCAGCAACACTGTCTGTCGGCAGCACGTCTTCTGCGCGTGCTGTCAGCACAGTGAAGGCGCATAATACATATAATAAACTCTTTTTCAAAATTGTATAGCTAATTTAAGTTCAGCACTCTGTTGGTGCCATGAATCCATATAAATCTGCGGCTCCATATGAATGGATAAGTCCGGCGAGATATCATAGTCAAACAACTGCGCATCCACATATGCATCCACGAGCGACAAAGCATACACGACTACCGTAGCTAATATCGAATAGTCCCTGTAACGCCGGTAAACACTCTGTCGGTTTTTTAGGGTGTTCATCCATGTGCTGGCTCCTCCTACGTTAGACAGCGTGTAGCCGTCGGGCAACACGGCGATATAGCTCTTACTCGGATCTTCCGTCACCGTGCCGTTTTGGATGTCGTTATATAGATCGACATAGGCGAGTTTGTATCCGTTATATCGGTTCTGCATCCTGTCTACCGCATAGCCGCAACCCATAAAAGCACCGTACACGATCGGCAGTTTCCAATATGATCGGTTGTAAATCTGTCCCGCACCGGGGAAGATAACACCCAGCCACACCGCCTTCACAGCATCCGGCTTACGCCATACGGTGCTGTCTTGTGGTGCCGTCGTCTGAGCCTGTACCAATAACGGAAGCACAAGAAATACTATGATGATCCAGCGTTTCAACCGATTTTCTCAATGATACGTCTTAACTCGTCTTCGTTCTCGAAAGCAATGATCACTTTGCCTTGCTGAATCTTCACCTTCAGCCCGATCTGCTCACTCAAATGTTTGGCGAGCGCACCGTACGGATTGCTCTCTTTCTGCTGCGGACGCTTGCTCTCTTCTTTCTCTGCCTGCGCCAACGCTTCTACTTTGCGTACCGACAGTCCTTCGCGTAAGATACGCTGATAGATAGCCAACTGACGCTCTGCCGACGGGCAACTCAGAATAGCGCGTGCGTGTCCCATGTCAATCTTCTTCTCCTTGATACCTACTTGTACCTCTGCCGGCAGTTTGAGCAGACGAAGATAGTTCGTCACCGTTGTACGTTTCTTGCCTACACGCTCCGCCATGCGCTCCTGCGTCAAACTGTAGTCGTCCATCAGCCGTTGGTACGCCAAAGCGATCTCGATGGCATCCAAGTCCTCACGTTGGATATTCTCGATCAAGGCCCATTCCATCACTTGCTCGTCTTCGGCCGTGCGGATATAAGCAGGAATACGCTCCAAACCGGCCAGTTTGCTAGCGCGGAAACGACGCTCACCGGCAATGATCATATACGACCCGTCGCCGTTGTCACGCAGAGTGATCGGAGAGATAACACCGTGCTCACGAATCGAATCGGCTAACTCTTGCAGCGCCTCTTCATCGAACGTGCGGCGCGGCTGATCCGGGTTCGCTATGATCGCACTGAGCGCAATCTCGGATATAGAACTGCCTCCGTTGGTGTCTACATGCGAGGTGTCAATGAGGGCATCTAAACCTCGTCCTAATCCTGTTTTTTTCATATCTATTTATTCTTGTTTCGTACAATAACCTCTCTGGCCAACGCCATGTAGTTCTGTGCGCCCTTGGAATGCGCATCATACTCCAGCACCGATACACCGTGCGAAGGTGCTTCACTCAACCGCACGTTACGCGAGATAACGGTGTTGAAAACCAGATCCCCAAAATGACGCTTTACCTCTTCATACACCTGATTACTCAGACGCAGACGGTTGTCGTACATCGTCAGCAGGAAGCCTTCGATCTTCAGGTCCGGATTTAACTTGGACTTGATGATCTTAATCGTATTCAGCAGCTTGGCAATACCTTCCAATGCAAAGAACTCACATTGTACAGGAATAATCACACTGTCGCTGGCTGTTAACGCATTGATGGTGATCAGTCCCAGCGAAGGGCTGCAGTCAATCAAAATATATTCATATTCCTCGTCCACTTGACGAATGATGTTCTTGAGCAACTGTTCCCGGTTCTTCATATTCAGCATCTCAATCTCCGCGCCCACCAAGTCAATATGACTTGGGATCACACTTAAGTTGCTCGTCTCGGTCTCTACAATGGCGGTGTGCGGGTCAATACCGTTCACCAGACATTCGTAGATCGTGTTCGTCAAATCACGAATCTCAATGCCCAGACCCGAAGACGTATTGGCCTGAGGGTCCGCGTCTATAAGCAACACGCGCTTGCCTAATTTGGCTAACGCAGCTGCCAAGTTAATAGAAGTAGTGGTCTTACCCACGCCTCCTTTTTGGTTAGCTAATGAAATAATTTTACTCATATCTGTTGTATAATAGTTTCTGCTTCTATCTGCCGGCAAGCGTAGTTATGATACCGGCAGTGATTCGTACCGTGACAGGTACAAGGTCTGCATTGTAAGTCGTGCCGTTGCACAATATCTTCATCGCGCTGTTTCCATCCTTGGAAACCAATCATTGGATGAGTCGCGCACCATACACTGATAGCTCTCAGCCCAACCAGACTCGACAAATGCTGATTAGCGCTATCCATACATATCATCACATCCAGTTGCCGCATTAGTTCCAACTCCTCTTCCAGTTTCAGTTGTCCGGCGACGCTCGTCGTGCGCGGAAAGACACTCGACCATTGACGTAACATCTCACATTCGATCTTTCCGGCTCCGAAAAGGAATACACGCGTTTTCTCGTCTTGTGTCAGCCGCTCGATGATATCTTTGGTCACAGGGTAGGGCAGCATGTTCGATCGCGATTTGGCGAATGGTGCCAACCCGATCCATCGTCCTTCTTTGGTGCCAAAGCGTTCTTGCACCACCGCTGCGGCTTTCTTATTCACCGGCAGGGCTTCGAAACGGTCGTCCGTCTCCAATCCTGCGCGGCGGAAGGCGTCCTTATACCGTTCGAACTCCGTCGGTAGTTTCCATCGCTTGCCGAAGCCCCACGCCGTGATCCAATGTTTGCGGATACGTCCGTAGCGCACACCTGTCACTCGTTTTCCGCTGCATCGCATCAGCAGTCGGAACACCCGCGTGCGCAATACGCTCTGCAGGTCGATCACCGCATCCACCTCGTTCCGCCATGCTTTGTATATCTCCCAAACGCCGCGCCAGCCTAAGTGATTATCCACCTCGCGAAACTCCACATTCGGCATCGAGGCGAACATAGCGCCTAAGTCTTTCTTGCTCGCTATGATGAACCGGTCATTCGGATAGCGCCGGCCGACAGAAGCCACTACGGGCACTGTCATTGCTACGTTTCCTAATGTCGCTAACCGAATGATGAGGTAGGTCATAATGTCTTAATCTCTTCTTTGATCGCTTCTATCCATGCTTCTTGCGTCGGGAACGAACGCTCGCCGTCCGTCCATCCGCTCCAGCATCCGCCGAACCAGTACGTCTGCGTCTGACCGGGGAAATAGTACGAGGTAGCTACGGCTGTGTTGGCGATGATTTCCAGTCTCGAACCCGGCACGATGATCACTTCGTGCGTTTCACCCAACTCTGTGTTGTCGTACCATTTCTTGTTCAGCCGCACTGCTCCCGGGTCGCTCAAAGCTGTCTCCGTATAGACGATAGCCCCTTCCCTCAGCATGAACTGATAGGTGCCGATACTGTCGTGCAAGTACAGGCCAGCACCGACATATAAGTCCGCATCAGGCTGTTCGCCTAGCGGAGTGAGCACTAAGTCCGCACGGTTGAGCATCGTGCCGGCACAGCAAGTGATCGTGATATCCTCTGCGTACGGACAACCGGCTACCATCAGCGTGTCATAATGGAGACGGAAGACCAACTTCGTCGGTGTCTGCTCCAGGATCTCCCAGGTGTCATATTGGTCACCTACATATAATTGACCATCCACCACAATAGCCGGACCACCGCAACCCGTTGTGTGCGCTACTTTATATCCGTCAAAACCGATACCATGCTGCACATGATAAGGGATCTTGTGGTTCACGTAGTTATAGAAGAATGTGTCCAGCACAAACGCCGGCGTGTTCTTCATAAAGATATCTACTCCGTTCGACGGGTTCTCCGGTGCTAAGGCCGGACCGTAGAAACGATACGCCGCATACTCGTTCTCCCAAGCAAAGTCATCCTTGCGCTCGGGCACATAGCGTCCGTACACTTTCTGCTGCTGTTCTTCTGCCTCTTTCTGACATGCTGTCAAACAGCAAACGACTGCGAATATATAAATGATTTTTTTCATTATTTACACTTTACACCTTACACTTTACACCTCTACTTCGGCTGTCTTCCGATATACGCCAATATACCGCCATCGACATACAATATCTGGCCGTTCACGGCATCACTCGCGTGCGAAGCCAGGAACACTGCCGGAGCACCTAACTCATCGGCTTCCAGCCAACGACCTGCCGGTGTCTTCGCGCAGATAAACGCATCGAACGGATGTTTGCTGCCGTCCGCCTGCGGTTCACGAAGCGGAGCCGTCTGCGGTGTTGCGATATAACCCGGACCGAGACCGTTGCATTGAATGTTATACTCGCCGTATTCGGAGCAGATATTACGCGTCAACATCTTCAATCCGCCCTTCGCAGCAGCGTAAGCACTCACGGTCTCGCGACCCAACTCACTCATCATCGAGCATATATTGATGATCTTACCCTCGCGGCGCTCCATCATCTCCGGCAACACCGCCGCACTGACGATATACGGAGCCACCAAGTCAACATCAATCACCTGTTGGAACTCTTCGCGTTTCATTTCATGCATCGGAATACGCTTGATGATACCGGCGTTGTTCACCAGGATATCAATCTGTCCCACTTCCGTGTGAATCTGTTCCACCAGCGCTTTGACTGCTACCTCGTCCGTCACGTCGCATACATAACCATGCGCGTTCTCGATACCTTCCGCGTGGTATAACGCATACGCCTTGTCTATAGCCTCCTGGCTGCGGGCATTGAAGATGATGTTACTTGCCCCTGCTTGTGCGAACGCTTTGGCAATAGCGAAACCTATTCCGTAGCAACCGCCTGTCACCCAAGCGTTCTTGCCTTCCAAAGAAAAGAGATTTTTCATAATACAAAAATCAAAAATCGAAAATCAAAAATCACTTCAGGTCCGTAATCTTACTGAAGTCCTGATCACCGTAATCCAGGTTCTCGCCACCCATGCCCCAGATAAAGGTATAGTTATGTGTCGCAGCGGCACTGTGGATCGACCACTCCGGCGACAACACGGCCTGATTACCTTTCATCCATATATGACGCGTCTCTTCTACCTCACCCATGAAGTGGCAAACCGCCTGATCTTCCGGCACTTCGAAATAGAAATACGCTTCCATACGGCGGCTGTGCACATGCGCCGGCATCGTGTTCCATACACTACCGGTGTTCAACTCGGTCATTCCCATTTGTAACTGACACGTCGGCAGCACCTGGTTCACCAGCATCTTATTGATATCGCGTTCGTTACTCATCTCTAGACTACCCATATGTGCGACTACTGCATCTGCCTTCGTCACTTTCTTGTTCGGGTACGCACAATGCGCGGTTGTGGAGTTGAAATAGAACAGCGCGGGCTTGTTCGCATCCACACTCTCGAACTTCACTTCGCGATCACCGCGACCTAAATACAGCGCCTCTTTGTAATCCAATTCAAACACCTCGTCGCCGGCGATTACACGACCTTTACCGCCTACGTTGAAAATACCCATCTCACGTCTGGTCAGGAAATACGGCGCCTTCAGCGGGTCAATCGCCTCTAATAACAAGGTCTCACCTACCGGCATCGCTCCGCCGACAATCATACGGTCGTACATCGAATAGACCATGTTCACTTCGTTTTTCACAAACACGCGCTCAATAAGAAAATCGTTTCTCAATCGCGTAGTGTCATAGCTCTTGGCGTCCGTCGGATTCGACGCGTAACGCACTTCATAATTGGTTTTCATATATCTTTAATCTTTTAACTTTCCACTCTCCACTTTTCACTTTTCACTTTTCACTCTTTTCCTTACTGGAAAATACCATCCTAAGTTCACACTCAGGTCCATCGGACTCGCCATGTTATACTTATCCGTCACTCCGGTGCCATACACACCGCCGAACGAGAAGTTAAACCGCACTTCTAACTCGTATATACCGGCTTTAGGGGTCTGGATGTAAAAACCCGTTCCTGCCGCCAGACCCCAATCGAACGGATGGTCAATCGTCTTACTCTCGTCCCATACGCAATAACCGATCTGCGGACCGAAATTGAATATCCATCGGCATAGATCGCTACCGAAATTCAGATGCATCAGTATCGGCAACTCTATATAATGCAGGTTGTGATAGGTGTGTGCAATGGTATCATTTCCGGTAGCCCAGCCGCGGTGCATGTAGTTCAACTCCATCTGAAAATGGCAGTATTTATGCCGGGCCAGACGGAACACCAAACCGCCGTTGCCGCCTAACACACATGCGTCTGTGATTGGCGTCATATAGGCCACCGACGGGTTAAACAGCACCGAACTGGCAGTCACACCGCCATGCACACCCAAGTAATACTCAGGTGTCTGCAGACGCGGTTGTGCCTTCGCTCCCATCGCGAACATCGCGCACAGCGCCAGAACGGCTATGTACCTAAACCCTTTCACCTTTAACCTTTCACCTTTCAACTTCCACAATGTTGATATACGTATTCTGCCATCCGTCCTGTTCGGTCTCGGCCTCCCAGTAAATCGGCGACTGCAAACCGCTTTCGCCGGGTTCACGGTTCAGTATATGTACGATCTCGCGCATCAGGTCATAACCCAGCAAGTCGTAGCGTGGAGTCTCGGAAACATGCTCGTTTACGAAATACTGACTCCAGAGCGCATTGTATCCGCTCATGTCCGTCGAGTCGGTCGTGAACTTAGACGCATATACTTGCGGCATGTCGATGTTCTCTTTCTGCCAGGAATATTGACTCATCAGGCGCAAACGGTATCCTACTGTCTGCAGCGTCATTAAGTGCGGCAGCAACGCGCGCACTTGTTGAATACGGTCGCTGTGTACGATGATTAGGTTCTCTTTCTCCGGAATCAAGGCATACGCCGCTGAGTCGTTCAGCAGGTCGCGCATCGAAAGCGAAGTGTATGACACACCTTGTGCCTTCATCTCCTTCCGTAATGCACGGGTGGAGTTGGTCACATCCGCCTCTTTCGTCTCAATCATCACGCAATGCATGTTTGTGTCTTGCGCCTGAATCCATCGCGTCAACACCTGTGCCTCCTCGGCATCCGAAGAATTGAACTGGTAGATCTGCGGGTGACCTTTCAGATCCATGTTATCGCAGAAAGGCAGGAACAAAGGCACCTTATGCGCCTCGCACCACTGCGACATCACCTTGATCTGAATCGGATAAACGACACCTAACACAGCCTGTATATGATCCAACTCCGTACTGTCGCACAGCGCTTTCACGCGGCGCTCACTGCGCTCTACATCATACACGCGCAGGCGATACAACAGACTGTCGTTCTGCGCCTCATGCAACGCCAACAACGCACCCTGGTAGAACTCCAGCATACGGGCAGCTGTTGCGCTGCGCTTCGTCTGCTGACTCTCGAACGGTAACATCAACGCGATCTCTATCACCCTTCTTCCGTCCACAATTGAGTCCAAGGTCTCGACCACCGGTGCTGCCACTGTGTCCTGCACAGCCACCACTGTATCCGGAACGAAAGCCTCTACAACTGCTACCGAGGCTTCTTCCTTCGCCGGCTGACTCTCCACTTTCGGCTTCTCGCTCTCCACTTTCGTCTTGTCTGCTACCACCGGCTTTGGTTCAACTACCGGCTTTGGTTCAACCACCGGCTTCGGTTCTTCTGCAGGCTTCGTTTCTTCCACTTTCGGCTTCTCACCGACTTTGCGACCCGTCGGGATATAAAGCAACTCATCGAAATGCAGGCCGCGCTCACGCAGCTGCGGATTGAGACGGATGATATCGCTCTGCGATACATTGAAGTTCACGCCGATACGGTACAGACCGATACTGCGCTCCACGCGGTATTTATACACTTCCTCGCCGTTGATCGTGTCTAACGGATAGTTCAGCAGCTCTTGCGCTGCGGCCGGAGCGAGGAACAGAAAACATAGAGCCAGTACAAGGATGCCTCTACACCCTAAACGCTCAACGCTTAACTTTTTTACTTGCATATTTCATTCGTCTTATTATCAATACAACGCCTCCAATCAGCGCCAGAAGAACGATCGGGCTGATGGTGCTTATCTTTTCTATCTTGGTGCGTTCACTGTATGCCCGTGTCTTGTTCAGCGGACGCAGTGTCGCACCTCCCTTGGCACGCAGCGGAATAAGATCTTCCGTATGGGTCAACCATAGCATACTGTTGATGATGAAATCGCGGTTCCCGTACTGAATACCGGATGCTCTGTCAAAGCCTAATGGGATAGGTTGACCTCCTTCTATCTCGTTGATCACCATGCTACCGCTACCGATCACCACTTGCCGAGTTGTCTTTCCTTGTTTGCGAATCGGTTCATCGGTAATCACTCCTTCCGGTGTCATGCGATGTGCATACGCGCTGCGGAAAGAACCTTCGAGAGAAGCAGCAATAGGCATGTTAGGATAGATGAAACTCTGCAGATCCGGGTTCAGCTCATTCAGGTTCACCTCATTCGGCGCATGCGTCAACTTAGAGCCGTTGCTGGTTACTAACAGAGAGACCTTCTCAATCCCGTCATTGCCGCCTACCACGGAGATAGGACTGACGAACATACTGCTTACAATAGATCGCATGGGTGCGGTGACAGGATTTTCCGGGTTGGGCAATAACTGAGGCGCGAACGTCCACGGAACGAGTTGCAGATTAGGTACACTCGGGTCTGCACTCACATTCACGCGAATAGACATACACTGGACACTCTGGACCAACATAGGTTCAATACGCAGACCATAACTGAAGAGTAAGTCCCATAAACCCAGGTCATTCTCTGTCAATGGGGTGAAACCGTCACTCCTCAGCATATCGTCGCTGAACTTAACACGGTCCACCGCCCATAGCACCGCACCGCCGCGCATGATATACTGGTCGATGATGAACCGTTCTACTTCGTTGAACTTCGTCTGAGGGTTGGCGATGATGACAGCTTGGTAGGAGTCGAACACATGCACGTTCATCTGTGCGGGATTGATAGATACACGCTTGATGCGGAAATACGGTTGTAATGCTTTTTCCAGATCTTGCGTGTACCGCTCCGGCACGCCTTGCTGTCCGCTATAGATAGCGATAGTAGGAGTATGAGACTGACGCAGTTGATGTACTGCTTCCATCAATGTGAACTCCAACTGACTGATAGCCCTGTTCAGGTCTTCTGTCTCGGAACTGCCTAAAGTGCGGGTGAAGAGTTGCACCAACCGCTCTTTGTCTTTGTATTGTACCAGAGCGTACGGGAAAGTGTTGATGATCTCTGTGCGACCACTGTGGGAAGTGGTCTCTTGCGCGTACTGTTGTACGCCTCGCTCTGCGTAAGCCCGCTGTACGGACTCACTCGCTTCGTTGAGGTTGAGATAAGACACCCGTATATCACGAGCATAACTGCGCATCTCTTCGATAGTTTCCAGAAAAGCACTGCGCAACTGACCGAATCCCGGCCCTAAGTCTCCGTCTAACAGCAAGGTCACTTCAATCGGGGCATCGGTCTGACGAAGCAACTCTTTCGATGCTTCACTCAGACTGTAGATCTTGTCGTCCGTCATATCCCATCGGAACACGCGGACGCGTACCAGCACATTTGCCAGCACCAATAGCACGATCACCACGATCCATGCCCCATATTTTCGAAAGAATCCTTTCACCCCTAAACTTTAAACGCTAAACCCTAAACTATTTCTTGATCTTCTCCCAAACGGCTTGGTCAATCACTACCGGGTATTTAGCACGCAGCTGTTTGATCCACTGTGCCTCCAGATAATCCTGGTAGTCGGTCGTTACTTTACCTTTCTCGTCGTCCCAAGAAGCAGGTGCTTTCAGTTTCTTTCCTACGCATTCAACGATCGGCATCGTCTCATTCGGCGTGAAGTTCGCATCTTTGATCTTCAATCCGTATTTATCTACCATCGCGTTCTTGCCTTCTTCCCACAGACCGTGTTGTACCTTCACGTACGGCACGCTGTCGCAGTTCACGCGCTTGGCGATATAACTCTGAATCGAATCCGGATCAGCACTCTTGATGATCGCCTTAGCCGCTTTCAGACTGTTCTTGTCTTTCGCCTGGATGACATAACCTTTCCAATGCGGTTTAGCCCATTTATATTCTTTCTTGTGTGCTTTGAAATAGGACTCCAGACCTGTCGTGTCTTTGGCCGCTTTGTCCCATACCTCACGCAGCGATACCTCGAACAGCAAGATACCGTCGTGATATTCCTGAACCAGGTGCTTCAACTCCGGATACTTATCCTCCAGGTGCTCGTCAGCATAGGCTTTCACCTCGGCGTCCGTCATCTCTGCCGGCAGGTTATACTCCGCGCGGGTCTTGCGGATGAAACTCTTGTCTGCCTCCTTCGCACGCTCGTCGCGCATCACTTGACGCTGGATCTGTGTACGCATCGAATCTAAAGGTTGGATACCGCGCTCGTCCTGTTTGTAGATAATATGCCATCCGTATTGCGAACGCACCGGAGCACTGATCTTACCGCTCTCCATAGCAAACACAGCCTCTTCGAACGGCTTCACCATCATACCCTTGCTGAACCAACCTAACTCACCGCCACGGGCACTGCTGCCGCGGTCGTCCGACTCACGTTGCGCTACCTCACCGAAGTTCTCCGGCGTCAACAGAGCAGCAATGCTGTCGATCTGCACTTTCTTGACGGCCTCCAGACTGTCCGCCGGCACCATCTTCATAATATGCGAAGCCTTCACCTCCATATGATCGCGCTCTTCTTCTACCAGCACGATATGCCATCCGTACTGGGTACGGAACGGCTTGCTGACCTTACCGATCTCGGTCGTATATACCGCCTCTTCCAACGGATAGACATAACGGAACGGAGTGATCCAACCTAACTCACCGCCGGTCTCCTCTACATTCGGATCCGTACTGATGGCGCGGGCTACTTTGTCGAACGCCTCTACTTTCTGACGAACGAGCTTGGCGCGTTTGCCTTTACCTTTCATCACGCCCTTACCTACCGTCACGCGGTCGTATGCCTCATTGATCTTCGCCAACGCCTCGGCCTGTGCCGCACTGTCGGCATTCGCCGGACATTGAATAGCGATATGCGCCGCACGACGGTCTTTCGCCAGATGACGCCAACTCATCTCAATCAGACTGTCCATCGCGGCTTCGTCCTGCAGATATTTCGGCGTCGCCTGTGCACGGTAACCCTTCAACTCTTTCTTGAAAGCCTCCGTCGTGTCAATACCCTGCGACTCTGCTTCCGCTACTTTTAACTTGAAATTGATGAACATATCCAGGTACTCCTCCATCGTCTTCGGATCCAAAGCACCCGCTTGATTGTTCTTCTCATAGATGTACAAAAACTCTTCCGCACTCACGGCCTTGCCGTTAATCGTCATGAGCGTCTCACTCTGAGCCAGCGCGGTCATACACATACCCGCCAGCGCAATCATTACTAATGTTTTTTTCATTGTTTTTATGTTGTTTTAAATATGAAGCCTACAAAAAGCGTGCAAAATTACACAAAAAAAATGACATACGCAAGCGCGCGTGTCATTTTTTTGTAAAAAATAATGAAATAAACGAGTGTATGAATTCAACCGGAGGCGAAAAAATATATTTTTGCTGATTATTGATAGAAAATTTTATTTCTATTTATCGCTGATTATTTATTTTAGACTCTTGGAGTCAAAGATTTATTTTGAAAAGTTATATTAAATTTATTTAGAGATAAGTTTTAAAAATAAAGATTTGGAAGGTACGTAGTACCTATAAATAAATAATCAGGTTTTATTTGGTTTTATTTACTTTAGTACATACTTAGCCATTGTCTTTTCAAACAACTGCACCGCTTGCTGCAGGCTGCCGAACAACTCGCCCCCCGCGGCATTCATGTGCCCGCCGCCATGAAACACTTCACTCGCCCATACGTTCACCGGCCGATCACCCTGCGAACGGAACGAGATCCGGATCCGCGGCTTCGGTGTACCCGGCTTCGGACGCTCCTCACGCATATACACCGAGTAATACACATCGCTGATCTGAAGCGGCATGTTCACCAAGCCCTCCGTGTCACCCACCTGATAATGGTACTGATCCAACTCATCCGCACTCAAGGTAATAAGCGACATATGGTACTCCGGATAGATGCGCATCTTGCGGTATAAAGCGTACCCCGTCAACCGCACCCGATCCATCGAATATTGGTTGAAAACGGCATTGTATATCTCATCTTTCTTGATGCCGATACGGATCAACTCCGCGATGATCTCGTATAGGTCACAACTCGTAGAGTTGAAACTGAAATTTCCCGTGTCTGTCATCAAACCCGTATAGATACACGTCGCTCCGTTCCAATCTAATTGATCTCCGTTCGCCTTTATAAACTGATAGACCACTTCGCTCGCGGAACAAGCGTCGGAAAAAGAGAACATCACGTCTGCAAAATCCGTCGGGTTAAGATGGTGATCCAGCATGATCTTCGGAGCTTTGCTCGTCATCATCTTCTCGCCTAAGGCACCGATACGTTTGGGATCGTTATAGTCCGTGCAGATAAACAGGTCCGCCTGCTCGATCAACGCGTTACATCCGTTCGCATCCTTCTCATAAATCTTGATCTGATCCGCTCCCGGCATCCAGTTATAAAACGCCGGAAACGCATTCGGCACAATCACATCCACACTCCTTTCACCTTTCACCTCTAACCTTTCACCTTTACAAAGCCAATGCCACATCGCCAGCGCGGACCCCATCGCGTCGCCGTCAGGCGCCATGTGCGTCGTGATAACTATATGCTTCGCCTGGGCGATTAACGTACGCGAGCGAAGAACGGCCTCTGATTCCGGATGTATCGTCATATATGTACTGATTTGGACTGCAAAAGTAGTAAATATTTCCCACATATGCAAACAAAACAAAAATTTTCTGCATTTTTTTACAAAAAAATTTGGCTATGTCAAAAAAAAGCAGTACCTTTGCGCGATTTTTCGTGTAAATGTGCGAGGAATCCCCGAATTTGAAGAAAAATATAAAATATATACTACAATGTCAAAGATTTGTCAAATTACAGGCAAGAAAGCCATGGGCGGCTGCAATGTCTCGCACTCGAAGCGCCACACAAAGCGCACTTTCGATGTGAACCTCTTCCGCCGCAAGTTCTACTGGGTAGAACAGGATGTATGGATCGAGCTGAACGTGAGTGCAGCTGGTCTGAGAACAATTAACAAGATCGGCCTCGACAACGCCCTCAAACAGGCGGCTGAGAAGGGCTATCTCTATTAAACGAAAGGAGTACAACAATGGCAAAGAAAGTAAAAGAAGCCCGCGTTCAAGT
>JAFXYK010000015.1 GCA_017541805.1 Paludibacteraceae bacterium | reverse complement strand
GAAAAATGAAGAAAATTGCGTGGGTGCTTGTGTATGTCAAAAAAAAGTTGTACCTTTGTGCCCGATTTTAATTTGCGTTAATGCGCGCGTGGGCATAGAGGATCTGAAAATACTATTTGGGGAGCATCCGGAACTGGCAGCAGTTCGGAAGGAACTGGCGCATAACAACGCACACGTTTTATCGGGCGGCTTGCACGCCTCTGCACGCGCGCTCGCGTTGTCGCAGATACGCGAGCCCCTGTTTGTGATCTTTGACAATGCAGAAGCAGCACAGTATATCTATGCGGACCTGAAGACGCTGGGCGCCGACGCAGGGTTCTTTCCGAGCAGTAAACGGAGACGGACCATTGACGACGCAGCGGTCATTCAGCGTACAGAGACGCTCACTACCCTGCCCTCTATCATCGTCACTTATCCGGAGGCCATAGCTGAACCGGTGCCGGCGAAAGAGGATCTGAAGGCCATCAGTTTTCAACTGAAGGTCGGACAGGAGATACAGCAGTCTGATCTTGCTAATCAGTTAACGGACTTGGGCTTCGAGCATGTGGATTTTGTGTACCAACCCGGTCAGTATGCCGTGCGCGGTTCGATAGTGGATATCTACAGTTATAGCCACGACGATCCGTACCGCCTCGATTTCTTCGGCGATGAGATAGAGTCCATTCGTGAGTTCGATATCGAAGACCAGTTGTCCAAGAACCGCGTCGAGAACGCGGAGATTGTAGGAGCACAGAACACCGAATCCGGCGCACAGACATCTATCATCGAGTACCTCTCGGACGAGCATGTGTGGGTGAGCAACGATTTCCAGATCGTGCGCTTTAAACTCGACGGTCTAGGAGTGGATAGTCGAAAGTGGATAGTCGATAGTCGAAAGACTCTCGAACTCGCCGACAAGAGCAGTTTCGCGGAGTACAGCAAGGTGACCTTTGACACGATGCCGCAGCCGATCTTCCACAAGCAGTTCGACATCCTGACGGACGACCTGCGCAAGCATATTGACGAAGGATATACGATCTACATCCTTGCAGAACAGCAGAAGCAACTCGATCGTCTGAAAGCAATCTTCGAGGCGCAGGATGCCAATATATCCTTTACCGGCATCAACGCGACGCTGCACGAAGGCTTCGTGGACAAGGGACTGAAAGTCTGTTGCTATACCGACCATCAGATCTTCGAGCGGTACCACCGCGTGACGATGGCCAGTGAGAACGCACGGCGAGGAAAGGCTATCATCACCCTGCGGGAGATCAACCAGTTGCAAGTGGGTGATTACGTCGTGCACAGCGACCATGGTATAGCCAAGTTCGGCGGGCTCGTCACGACACCCGTGAACGGTAAGCCGCAGGAAATGATCAAACTCAACTACCGCGACGGAGCGAATGTGTTTGTCTCGATCCACAACCTGCACCGCATCAGTAAGTACAAAGGGCGTGAGGGTTCAGAACCCACCATCGCTCGACTCGGTTCAGGTGCGTGGGAGCGACTCAAAGAGCGCACGAAAGACAAGGTCAAGGATATCGCACGCGACCTCATTCGTCTCTACGCGACGCGCAAACAGCAGAAAGGGTTTGCGTACTCGCCCGACGGATACATGCAGCACGAGTTGGAAGCCTCCTTCCTCTACGAAGACACGCCTGATCAGGCGAAGGCGACGGCGGACGTAAAACGCGACCTGGAGAGTCCCATGCCGATGGACCGACTCGTCTGCGGCGACGTAGGCTTCGGTAAGACCGAAGTGGCGATGCGCGCAGCGTTTAAGGTAGCTACCGACGGTAAGCAAGTAGCCGTACTCGTACCAACGACCGTACTGGCCTTGCAGCACTATAACACATTCCGCGAGCGTATGGCGAACATGCCCGTGCGGATCGAGTACATCAGCCGCCTCAAGACCGCCAAGGAGATCAAAGAGATACTCTCGGAGCTCGAAGCAGGAAAGATAGATATCCTCATCGGAACCCACAAGCTCATCGGTAAGAGCGTCAAGTGGCACGACCTCGGTCTGCTCATCATCGATGAGGAACAGAAATTCGGTGTGGCAGCCAAAGAGAAACTCAAATCGCTGCGCGCCAATGTCGATGTGCTGACCCTCACCGCCACCCCTATACCGCGAACACTGCAGTTCAGCCTCTTGGGTGCACGTGACCTCAGTATCATGACCACCCCGCCGCAGAACCGCTATCCGGTACAGACGGAGTTGATCACCGTGGACGACGAAGATATCATCAAAGAGGCGATCGAGTCAGAGATGAGTCGAAACGGACAGATCTTCATCGTCAACAACCGCATCGAGATGTTACCGCGTATCGAACGACGCATACAGAAACTCTGCCCAGAGGCACGTATCGTCACCGCACACGGTCAACTGCCCGCAGGAGAGATGGAGGAACGGCTGGAAGCGTTTATCAATTATGACTACGATATCCTGCTCTCCACCACTATCATCGAGTCAGGTGTCGACATACCGAACGTGAACACCATCCTCATCTTCAGCGCCGACCGCTACGGCCTGGCCGACCTGCATCAGTTGAGAGGACGTGTAGGACGATCGAACAGAAAAGCGTACTGTTACCTCATCGCGCCGGAGAAAGAACTGCTGACCGAAGATGCGAGACGACGTCTGGAGGCCCTCAGCACCTTCGCGGAACTGGGTTCGGGTTTCAACCTGGCGATGCAAGATCTCGATATCCGCGGAGCAGGAAACATGTTAGGTTCCGAGCAGTCCGGCTTCATCGCCGACTTGGGTTACGAGACCTATCAGCGGATATTGAATGAGGCGGTGGAAGAGTTGAAAGAGGAAGAAGGGTTAACGAGTGAAGGAATGAACGAGTTAACGAATGAAGGAGGCAAGCACCTCTGGTGCAATGATGCACAGCTGGAGACAGATATCGCTGTTTGTTTCCCGACGGATTATATCGAGAATATCAGCGAGCGCATCACCCTTTATCGGGAACTGGACGGTCTGCGCACGGAAGAGCAGTTACTGGACTTCCGCAAGAAACTGATCGACCGCTTCGGTGTACTGCCTGAACCGGCAGAAGAACTGCTGGATGTCGTCCGCTTACGCTGGCTCTGCTGCCGCATTGGTGTGGAGAAGATACTGCTCAAGGGTGAGCGAATGACGCTCTACCTCGTGCAACACAAGGATGCGTACTGGCAGTCCCAACAGTTCGGAAACATCATCCAGTACGCCGTGACGAGACCCGAACGCTGCTCGCTGCATGAAGAGACCGACAAGAAAGGTCTCAAGACCGGCAGAAGATACGTCTCGATCACTAACGTCAAGACGATTAACGGAGCCATCACATTGCTCTCGAAAATCGAGCGCAATGATATTTGATTTTTGATTTGTGATTTTTGATTTGAAAGTTAATATATGAAATATTTTGGAATCATACCGGCGCGTTTTGCGTCCACTCGTTTTCCGGGTAAGCCTCTGGCGGATATCGCCGGCAAGACCGTCATTCGGCGTGTCTATGAGCAGGCCATCCAAGCGCTCGACCCTGTTGTCGTAGCTACGGACGACGAACGCATCTACGACGCCGTGGAGTCTTTCGGCGGTAAGGTAGTTATGACGCGCGCCGACCATACATGCGGTACGGACCGTTGTCTGGAAGCCTACCTGGCGATCACCACCCCGTCCTGGCGCGCACAGAACGACACCGACACCGTGGTGATCAATATTCAAGGCGACGAACCCTTCATCCAGCCCGAGCAGATCGAGGCGCTGATGAAATGTTTCGAGCACGAAGACACACAGATCGCCACGCTCGTATGCCCGCTCAAGAAAGACGACCAAGAGGCCATCGAGAATCCCAACACACCCAAAGTGAACTGGGATACCGCTACCGGCATCGCGAAGATGTTCTCGCGCAAAGTGATAGCCGCTTCGGACGGTGCGTATTACAAACATATCGGCATCTACGCTTTCCGCGCCGACGTGCTGCAGCAGATCACCCAGCTGGCACAGAGTCCGCTCGAGAAAGCGGAACGGCTGGAGCAGTTACGATGGCTCGAGAACGGCTACTCGATTCGTGTAGGAGTGACGAACATGCAGACGATCGGCATCGACACCCCCGAAGACCTCGAGAAAGCGATTAATTGGTATCGATACAATGGGTAAATTGAAAATTGAAACTAAATAATTATTAACCTTTTAAAAAAACACAATTATGGCAAAAGAAAATTGTCCGACTCCGCACATTGGTGCGCAGTACGGTGAGATTGCAAAAACGATGATCATGGCAGGTGACCCGCTGCGTGCCAAACTGATGGCAGAGCGCTTCCTGGAGAACCCTGTTCAGGTAAACAACGTCCGCGGTATGTTAGCCTTCACCGGCACATACAAAGGCAAGAAAGTGACCGTGATGGGTCACGGTATGGGTATTCCGTCCATCGGTATCTACACCTATGAGCTCTTTAACTTCTACGATGTAGAGACCATCATCCGTGTGGGTTCTTGCGGTGCTCGCCAGATGTACGTCAACCTCGGTGACCTCGTTATCGCACAAGGTAGCTGCACCGACAGCAACTGGGATGCACAATACAATCTCCCGGGTCGCTATGCACCAATTGCTGACTTCGAACTCTGCCGCAAGGCCGTTGAAGCAGCTGAGAAACGCGGATATAAATATCACGTAGGTAATGTCTTCTCTGCCGATATCTTCTATTGCGAAGACGAGCGTAAGAAGAACTGGACCAAGATGGGTGTCCTCGCAGACGAGATGGAAGCTCCGTCGCTCTATATGAACGCCGCTCGCGCAGGTAAGAAAGCACTCGTGATCTGCACCGTTAGTGACCACATCCTCACCGGTGAAGCAACGACCGCAGAACAACGTCAGAACTCGTTCACCAACATGATGGACGTAGCCTTCGATATTATCTCTGAATGAAAAAAAGAATCTTTATAGTCTGTTTATTGGCACTCTTGCCCCTGAGTCTGATGGCTCAGGAGCAGGAGACTGCCGGTAGTGAAGCGAAGGAGACAAAGAGCCGCTCGCATGTCTTCACCGGTTTCTCCGGAGGTATGATGTTACACGGCGGCTACTTGTTCTCCGACGATCCTACCAAGGTATTTAGTAATACCGGTTTGGGTAGCTGGGACTATGTCAAGGGTTTACCTAAGTCCGGTTTCTGTTACGGTTTAGGCGGTTCACTGCGTGCCCACCTGATCAACCATATTCACTTAGGTGCAGAAGGCTTCGTCAGCACCATGCCGCTTATGCACACAGGATCGAATGTGCGCACCGGCTGGGGTGGCGTACTATGCGACTTCTACGGTAACTGGGGCAAGGTGCGCCCCATGATCGGTATGACGATCGGTGGTGGTTCGATGAAGCGCCTCTATGTGCCCGATCAGACGGAAGTAGAAGTTCCCGCGGGTGCTCAAACGGACAGTACCACTACCATCTACAACTCGTCTTATGTGAAGACCCCCTTCTTCCTCCTCGACCCCTATGTGGGCATGGAGATCAGCCTCGGCAATCACATGGCGCTACTTATTCGCATCGACTACATGCTCCCGTTCAACATCCATAACACCGGATTGGCGGAGATAGGCAAACAAGTGACGTGGGATCATTTCGTCACTCCGAGCGGCCCGCGTTTTTACATCGGCTTGATGTTCGGAAAAATGAAAAGATAGCAAATAAATTACACAACATAAAATGGATAAAAACACTTGGATCGGCTTTATTCTTATAGCCGCAATCATTATCGGGTTCATGAAGTGCAGCGGTTCATCCGAGACTTCTACGCAACCCAAGACGCATGCTGACTCCGTTCGCATCGCGCAACGAAAGGAGGCAGAACAGGCCAAAAAAGCGTACGAGCAGCAACGTCAGCAAGACAGCATCGCTAACATCAACTATGGTATCTTTGACGCTGCACGCGAAGGTGAGGAGACCTTAGACACCCTGTCGAACGGTAAGGTTCGTATCGTTGTCTCCAATATCGGTGGTGTGATCAAGCAAGCCGAACTGCTGGAGTACACGTCGGCTACGGACAAAGAGCGCCCGTTGAGCCTCTTCGGCATCGATGCACAAGGAAAGAAAGAATCGGAGTTCAGCGTCTTCCTGCAGTTACTGGACACCGCCTCTCAGAAGACACGAGGTATCTTCACCGACCGCCTCTATTTCCAACCCGTAGCGAAAGACAGCAGCAAAGTGGTGATGCGTCTGGCATCCTCTGACCCGAACGCGTGGCTGGATTTCGAATATGAGTTATCGGAGGACTACATGGTGTACTACCGCATCAAGGCGCATAACCTCCAAGACAAACTGGTGCCCACTTCGGAACTGATGATCGACTGGAGACAACGTGTTCCGCAACACGAGAAAGGACGTAAGTTCGAAGAGCGCTATTCGCAGTTACAGTATATGTTCGAGGACGGCGACATCGACGAACTGGACGAAGATGACTATGACGAGGAGCACGAAGGCGGTCACTTGAAATGGATTGCTTACAAAGATCAGTTCTTCTCTACCATCTTCATCGCCGACGATGCCTTCACGAACACGAAGGTCACCTCTGCACCGCAGGGACGTACCTCCGGCTATATGAAGGAATACACCACACGCACATACGTTCCTTTTGACGCCACGGGTGAGAAAGCTACCGGTTTCCGTTTTTACATGGGTCCGAACCACTACAACACCCTTAAGTCGTACGAAGGTCTGAACCTCAAAGAGATAGTGCCCTTAGGATGGAAGATCGTCAGCTGGATCAATAAGATCCTCGTCATTCCTATGTTTGACCTCTTCATGGGTTGGGGCCTGAACATCGGTTTAATCATCATCCTGATGACCTTGGTGATCAAGTTGATCATCCTGCCGTTCGTCTTTGTTTCCTACAAATCGAGCGCAAAGATGAAAGCCCTTCGTCCTCAGTTGAATGAGATTAATGAGAAATATCCTGCCGATAAGATCCGTGAACGCCAACAGGCAACGATGGAGTTATACCGCCAGGCAGGCGTCAGTCCTATGTCAGGCTGTCTGCCGATGTTGTTCCAGTTCCCGGTCTTGATGGCTATGTTCTGGTTCTTCCCGACGGCTATTGAGTTGCGTGGTAAGTCCTTCCTCTGGGCAGACGACCTCTCGACATATGATGCTGTGGTGAACTTCGGTTTCAACATCCCGCTGTTTGGTGACCACCTGTCCCTCTTCTGTCTGTTGATGACGATCGCCAATATCGGTTACACATACGTGACGATGCAGTCGCAGGCTACGGATCCGAACATGAAGTTCATGAAATATATCATGTACGCTATGCCGATCATGTTCCTCTTCATCTTCAATGACTACGCAGCCGGTTTGAGCTTCTACTACCTGGTATCGCTCTTCATCACCATCCTGCAGACAATGATCTTCCGCTGGACGCTGAATGATCAGAAGATGTTAGCCGAGATCGAAGCCAACAAAAAGAAGCGTGCCGGTAAACCGAAATCACGCTTCATGCAGCGACTCGAAGAGATGCAGCGTGAGCAACAACGTATGGCTCGCGAGAATGCAAAGAAGAACGCCCGCCGTTGATACAAAAAAAACGAGGCGGTTAAGCAGCCGCCTCGTTAACTTGTACTTTCATCAACTCTCCGTTCACCAGTGTCTCACCGGCTTCAGACAGGGTCACTCCGTCATACTCGAGTAACTTATCATAATTCGGTTCAGCCAACATCAGACTGGTGATGTCGATAATATGCACGCACTGAGTAGCTGCCAGACGGAAGAGCGAGAGGTTGTATAAAGCATGGATATTACGCAGACGCTCCGTATGACCACCCAGCCAGTAGAGCACATTCATACGCTCCTGCATTGACATGCCGCGAGTGATGTACGCGAAATAACGACTGTCGTCCATAATAGGCAAGCTTACCAAAACGGGTTCTAATCCGCGTGCACGCGCCTGCGCGATCTTATTTATATATAGTGCTTTATATGCAATCAAGTCCAATTTGGGTTCGTGGTGACCACTCGGGTTCGCAGCAATAGCTGTCCAGTCGAATTGCAAACCGCTCTCAGGTTGAATAATAAATGTCTTGTCCATAATTGTGAATGTTTATAAAGTGTATAAATGTTTAATTCGTTCCTTAAAAACGATGCAAAATTACTGCTATTTACGCACGCATGCAACAAAAAGTGATTAGTGACGAAAAATTGTGACGAAAATAGTTAAAAATAAGACTAAAATGCAAATATAGTGACGAAAAATGAGTGTTTCATAATTTGTCACATCAAAACAAGAGACTAAAATATGGCTAAAATTCCTTCATCCATACTCTCCGTACCCGCTTTATTGGTACATGTGATCGCTATTCCGTTGTTCTTTTTGGGATTCGTATTGTTGTATGACAGCCAGTGGATTTACGAGATCATCACAGCCGGCTCGATGGATAATGACCAGATTGTATTCAACACGCTGATGCAGATGAGCATACTGATAGGCATACTATGCGCCTCGCGTATTCCCGTAACAGTGATGCGAAAGAATATATCCATCTCTTGGTGGTTTTATATTTGCTGGTCCTTACTGGAACTAATCGTTTTCAGTGCCTTTGCTGCCCTGTATATAGCAGTAACGTATGGTTCATACGGTTATTTCCCTGCCGTGGGAGACTGTTTCCGTATTGCCATCTTCGTACTCCCCTACCCGTACCTGATCTTTGCTTTACTAATCGCATATATCCGTCCGGACAAGCATGAAGTGGCAGAGGAAGACCTGGTGCGTTTTGCAGACAGTACAGGTCGATTAAAACTGGTGATCGCCAATGACGTGATTCTCTATATCGAGGCACAAGAGAACTATATCTCCATCCATTATATGGAAGGAGAGAAGATGAAAGAATATTCCCTTCGTCAATCGATGCGCGGTATAGAAGAACTGATGGCGAAACACGGTATCATCCGCTGCCAGCGCTCCTATTTCGTCAACCCGAGACATGTGAAAGTGCTGCGTCGCGATAAAGAAGGATTCATCCAAGCCGAACTGGATGTAACAGGTAGCAAGCCGGTGCCCGTATCACCTAAATACTACGAGCATTTGAGTGAATTGCTCTAAACAAAAAAGCGCCCTGAGGACGCTTTTTTTATTTCTTACGGAAATAGATAAAGAAGGTAGTACCCTTCGGACTTGACTCAAACGATATCCTGCCGCCTGTTCCTTCTACGATACGTTTGGAGATCGCCAGTCCCAGCCCATTGCCGTTGGTCTTGGTGGTGAAGTTAGGCTGGAAGATCTTCGCCTGCACGTTCTCCGGTATACCGCAACCGTCGTCAGAGATAGATATCTGTACCTCCCGCTCCGAATAAGCCGCATTGAGCGTCACGATGATATCCGTCGGTGCTGCCTGAATAGCGTTGCGTAATATATTCACAAAGACTTGACTCACCTGCTCCGGGTCCGCCAAGACCGATATACCCGAGTCCGCACCGATATACCGAATAGGTATCTGCTCATCATTCGCGCGCTGCAGCGTGATCACCTGCGATAATTTAGCCGCTATATCCACTTCATCCGTCGTCACCTCCGGCTGTTTAGCGAAGGTAGAGAACGACTGCGCGATGTGCGCCAGGTTATCTATCTCGGATATCAACATCGGTGTTGCTTTCTCAAAATACGCATCAAACTGCTCGGTGCCGCGCAAGCGCTGCAGCTTCTGCACCGACAGTTTCATCGGCGTCAAGGGGTTATTGATTTCGTGTGCTATCTGTCGCGCCATGGTGCGCCATGCACCTTCTCGCTCTGCCCGCGCCAGCTGCGCCGCCGACTCTTCCACCTGATCTACCAGCATGTTGTACCGCTCTACGAGCGCACCCAGTTCATCATGATAGGAATAGTCGATATGATTATCTTTGGCACCGATCTGGAAGCGCCGCATCTTATCCGCCAACATCGACATGGGTGCTGTCATCGTACGCGCCGCGAAGAAAGAGATGATGAGCGCCAAGAGCAACACGATCAGGTAAGGCGGCAACAGACGCGCTAACATCGCATCCACTTCGGCGTTCCGCTTCTGCTCACTCAGGAAATACGGCACACTGATATAGCCGATCGTATTGAAATAGTCGTTATAGAACGGCAGGTACGTCACCAAGTACGAATGACTGCCTATCGTCTCATAGCGCAGCACCGGGAAGGTCTCACTGTACAAAGCCTCCGGCGGCATGCGGTGGTATAATATATTCCCCGTAAACAGTGCCGGAGAAGAGGAAGCCAGCAGGTCACCCGAGAGCGAATAGACGTGGATATCCTGGTTCATGTCATAGCCTAAGTCGCGCAACTCCACCGCCAGGTCACTCGCCATAGAAGGCGTCAGTTCATCCATATACAGCGAGTATTTCGACCGCAGATAAGCCTGAATATACTCCGACCTCATTTGCAAGCCTCGGTGCTGACGCTGCTCGAAGTTCGTCTCCACATAACGCACCGACATCACGAAGAAATAGATGAATACACCCAGTACACAGCCTAAGATGATATACAGGATACGCGTACTGAGACGCATATTACGGAAACCGCGGTGACGAATGATACCCACAATACCGATCACGCCCACCAGCACAAACAGCGCAATGATGATATAATAATACGGATTAGCCCGCAGCGGAGAGTGCGAATGTGGCGTCTCTATCATCTCGCGGAAAGAGAAGGTCTTGGAGGCAATGGAGTCAATATCCGGATTATTCTCTATCTCCATGAACGATGTAGCGATCACTGTCAGGATATTATAATATCCTGCTCTCGTCCATCGTGCAGTCGTCTCTGCATTGCCAAAATGCAGGTCTTGCCATTTATCATAGGCATTGAGGATCACCTCGTCCGCCTTCGCCACCAGCCTGTTCGACGACCAATAGACCATCCTGTACGGATCGAAGATATAGAAGAACACATCGTCATCTTTCTCCGCAATAGCCCGCACCGAATCCAGAGAGGTAGTATGCTCCAGCACGTCCTTCAGCGCTTCTGCCTGCTTCTCCGCATAACTCTGCCTTTGCTCCAAAGACGGTTTGGACGAACAAGCCTGCAGCGCCAGAAGCACCACCGCACATACCATCAGACTGATATATCGCACTTTATTTGCCATTGATTCACTTTTGCGACCGCAAAATTACAAAAATATTTTGATATATGCAAAAAAAAGTGTACCTTTGCAGCCGTTTTTGGATTAAGGACGAAAGATGATACTACTTTTAGAGGCATTTATACTGGGATTGCTGACGATTTTAGACCCCTGTACCCTGATGACCAGCATCACCGCCATCAGTTATATCGACAAGGAGATCAACAACCGTCGCAAGGTGCTGATGAACGGACTGATGTTCGTACTGGGTAAGTTAGTGACGTACGTACTGCTCAGTATCCCCTTCATGGTGGGTGCACAGACGGAAGGCATCCAGCATTTTCTGGGTCACTACGGCGAACCGATCCTAGCCGGTTTCATGCTTGTCTGCGGTGTGGTACTGCTCTTCAGCGGCCATCATCACCACGAGCACGACCACGGCATCAGTAAGTTCCTGCAGAACGCGGACTCGAATGCCAGTTGGCTCTGGTCCTTCATCCTGGGTATCTTCTTTGCCATCGCATTCTGTCCGCACCGCCTCGTCTATTTCCTGACGATGATAGACTCCACCCTCACTATGCCGAGCACTTGGAGTTGGTTGATGCCGGTGGTGTTCAGTTTAGGTACCGGTCTTCCTATCATGCTCATCGCATGGCTCGTCAGCTACAGTGCGGTGAACATCGCCAAACTGAAGAGTAAGATGGGTACGTTTGAGAAATGGTTCAGACAGATATGCGCTATCCTGTTCCTCGTGTTAGGTACCTATATGGCGATACACTGCTACTTAGAAGCCACCGGACACGACCACTGCTGCGATCACGACCATAGCGAGCAATGCGACCACTGCGGTCATCATCATGCACATGATGAACCCTGCGACCATCATCACGAATGACGATTTATGTCTTTCCGCTTCAAACAGTTTTTTATAGAAGACGATAAGTGCGCCATGAAGGTAGGCACCGATGGGGTGCTGCTCGGTGCATGGTGCCCGATAGGTTCCAAAATTCTGGATGTGGGCACAGGCAGCGGTCTGATAGCAAGGATGCTGATGCAGCGCTGTCCGAAAGCGGAGGTGGAAGGCATTGATATCGACGAAGCGGCTGTAGCACAAGCGTGCGAAAATGGTGTTAAGGCCTATTGCTCTTCGTTGCAAGAATGGCAAAATCAAAAATCAGAAATCAAAAATCAAAAAGATTACGATTTGATTGTAAGCAATCCGCCTTATTTTCAGAACTCGTTAAAGAATCCCGATGAGGGAAGAAAGACCGCGCGGCACACAGACACGCTCAGTTACTCCGACCTGATTGCCCACAGTGCCCGTTTACTGACCCCACACGGTCAACTGGCCCTTATCCTGCCGGCAGAAGCCGAGACGGAAGTGCGTCACATCGCGGCAGACTACTCCTTATATTGCACGCGTATCACGCGCGTATATAGCAAGTCCACTAAACCTGCACGAAGAGTGCTATTGACATTCGAGCAGTCGAAATCTCGAGATCTCGAGATCTCGACCAAAGAAGACACGCTCGTCTTAGAAGACGAAAAAGGCGGCCGTTCAGCCGCCTATTCAGAACTCTGTAGAGATTTTTACCTCTAGTTATTTTGCCACGTTAATTGCACGTACCTCACGGATGACGGTCACCTTGATCTGACCCGGATAGGTCATCTCATCTTGGATACGTTTAGCAAGGTCGAACGAGAGCAGTTCGGTATCCTTATCGGAGATCTTATCTGCGCCTACGATGACACGCAGTTCACGTCCAGCCTGCAGTGCGTACGTCTTCACTACGCCCGGGAAGGACATCGCTAAGTTCTCCAAGTCATTCAGACGCTTCACATAACTCTCTACGATCTCTCGACGAGCACCCGGACGAGCACCGGAGATAGCATCACAAGCTTGCACGATCGGAGCGATAAGACTCTTCATCTCACACTCATCATGGTGTGCGCCTACTGCATTGCAGATATCTGGTTTTTCTCCGTATTTCTCACAGAGTTTCATACCCAGTTCTGCGTGCGGCAGCTCTACATCGTCGTCAGCCACTTTACCAATATCATGTAATAAGCCGGCACGTTTAGCGGCCTTGACGTTCAGTCCCAATTCACCTGCCATAGCGGCACAGAGGTTCGCTGTCTCGCGGCTGTGCTGCAACAGGTTCTGACCGTACGAAGAACGATATTTCATCTTACCGATCAGGCGCACCAGTTCCGGATGCAGACCGTGGATACCCAGGTCAATCGTCGTACGTTTACCTACTTCGATGATCTCGTCCTCCACCTGTTTGGTCACTTTGGCTACCACCTCTTCAATACGCGCAGGGTGGATACGTCCGTCTTGCACCAGTTGATGCAGCGCCAGACGCGCTATCTCACGACGCACAGGATCGAAAGCGGAGAGCGTGATCGCTTCGGGCGTATCGTCTACGACGATCTCTACACCGGTAGCCGCTTCGAGCGCACGGATGTTACGTCCCTCACGACCAATGATACGACCTTTCACTTCGTCATTCTCGATGTGGAAGACAGAGACGGTGCTTTCTGCAGCTGTCTCCGACGAGACACGCTGAATGGTCTGAATAATGATCTTCTTCGCCTCTTTGTTCGCCTCCAGACGGGCATTGTCCATTATCTCATTGATATACGACATCGCCGCCGTCTTGGCTTCATCTTTCAATGCCTCTACGAGTTGTTTCTTCGCTTCTTCAGCCGACATACCGCTCAATTGCTCAAGCTGCTTCTCCGCCTCGTGATGCATTTTCTCCACTTCCTGCTGCTTGTAGTCAATCGCCTGTTGGCGCTGCTCGATAGTCTGCAGTTTTTGATTTACTTCGTTGAGGTTACGTTGCACTTCTCCCTGACGCTGGTTAAGCTGTTGCTCACGTTGCTGCAGACGTTGCTCGGTCTGCTGGATGCGCTTGTCCTGCTCACGTATGGTATTATCGTGCTCCAGTTTCAGGGCGATGAATTTCTCCTTGGCCTCAACAATCTTGTTTTTCTTAATCACCTCTGCCTCTTCTTCTGCTTTCTTGATCAAGTTAGCAGCAGCCATGCGAGAGATGACGTAGTAGATACCAGCTCCAATAAGGAGTCCGCCTACTGCACAAATAATTGCTGTGATCATTTTGTTAGTTTTTCTGTTATTAATTGATTTAGCTCTTTGAGCTCTTTCTCTACGGGCACCAGGCTCTTCTCCCGAGCGTCCGACTGCAGTGCCACCGCCACTTCCAGCGCCGTATACATCCATAACTGCTCTGCCGAAGCGTTCGGACGTAACTTGAGGTAATACTGATAGCGACGATTCAGCAGCTCTGCCGCCTTGCGGTAGTTCGGCTCCGCGTCGCGCGGCACATCAAGCCCCACCGTGTGGGCATCCAGATGCAGATTGATATGTTGCTTGTCGGATATCATTTCTTGAGGGCGGCTATTGCACGGTCAACTTGCGCGATGAGGGCGTTAAGACGCTTGGTTGCTTCTTCACTGTTCTCCGCCGACGTCATTGCGTTCGCCACCGCCAGCCGTTTGTTTTTCTGCTGCAGCTCCAGCAGTTCACTATGTGTCCGGATCAGTTCGTTTCGTTGACGCTCGATATCTTCGCGCAAAGCCGCATTCTCCCGCTGCAACGCTTCATAACGCTGCAGCAACACTTGCAAGTTCTGCGAGAGTTCGGAAAGAGCTTTCATCAACTCATCATTTAGCGAAGCGGTTAACCCATCATTTAAAATGAGTATCCTACGCCAAGACCGATGACGCCCTTGAACTGCACGCGCTCTGCCTCAACACCGTCTCTGTTCGCAATAAGCGTACCGGGATAGTATTTCAAACTTGTCTGAAGAGTTACCTGCAGACATTTGAGGAACTGATAACTCAGGGCTACATCCCAATCTACATCAAAGAGTCCGAACTGACGATTCTTATTGGAGTATTTGAAGTAACGATCCGCCTCAGGAAGCGCATCCCACGCACCTTCGCCGTGTTTCCCGTCATATGCTTCTTTCAAATCGAAGCCCTTGCCTGCGTACGGGGTAAAGAGCGCCAGCGTGGTACTGATCTTGAAATCATTGTACGTATAAGCGATAGCTCCCTTGAAGCTCAAACCGAACTCTGCACGGGCATTACGCCAAACTTTTTCTCCATTGTCATCATAGCGGTAGGTACCAATTGTGCTTTGTAAATCCTGACGCAGATCATAGTTCGGGTTATAGTCCTCTACAGGTATCTCGCCGTTAACGAAAGCATCCTGATACTCCTTGTTATACCGGGTATTCCAGCCGTCGCCTATGTAAGCAGTCGTGATACGACCGGCAATAGGAGACAAATAAATGGAGAAGTCCGCACCCTTATAGCTCTTTTTCCAATCAATACCGACTGAGACATCCGTATAGGAAGGAGCAAGCCACTTGGAAATAATGGGGTTATAGCCATCCTTATAATTGCGTCCCAGCGCATATTGGCTCTGGAACGAACCGAGCACGGTCAAATACCAGGTTTCCTTAAACTCCCATCCGAACTTCGTAGCCAATTTGATATTATCGCTGGACTTTTGGAAAGCATCTTCCTTCTGATCAATCCATGTCAACCCGAAATCGGTATCAAAATTGGTTTCCCACGCAATCGCGTTCTTGTGATACAACAAGTGCAGTTTCGCATAGGCGATGCCGTTCACGTTGTTCTTACCACCGGCAGCCCAGTTCACCAAGCCCGTAGCGGCGGCATTCAATCCGATAGTACCATCAAATTTCCAAGCTTTCTCACCATCCTCGAGACCCTTAAGTCCTTCTCCCGCTTTTGCAGCCGCGTCGGCATTTGAGGTCACTTTAGCTTTATCGACCGTCTGAGCGGCCATTGTAAGCGATGCCAAAAGGACAAGCGCTACTGATAAAATCTTTTTACTCATAGTATTCAAAATAAAATTGTTTGTTACTGTGGTTTTTCAAAAAACTCCGCAAAGTTACAATAATTCTCGCACATACGCAAATAAAAATGTTCGCGCGCGAGATTTTTTTGCAGAAAGTGTCAATTTTTACACATTTTTTTTTAATATATGCACATTTATGTGCAAAAAAAGCAGTAATTTTGCAGCGTGAATTAATATCCCCTATTGTGGACCTATAGATACGAGACAAAAATAACATAATATATGAGAAACATTTTAAAGAAAAGTTTATTCTTGATGACAATGGTTGTTTGCAGTGCAACCATGTTCGCAGAAACTTTCACGGCGAGTGAGATCAACAGCGCTACGACGAAATCCGGTATCACTGTAAGTCAGAACTCCTGTTCACTCGAGACTCAGCAAATTTGTAAAGAAAACAGCAAAGGTGTCAAGGAGTCCATCATCAAGTGTGGTAACACAGCCAGCAACGTAGATGAGAAATACGTAGAAATTAAAGCTACGTCCGATATTTCTGCCCTCCGCGTTCGCGCCACAACCAACAACTCCAGCGCCAAGAATATGGCTTTCCTTTACTGGGGAGATGTAACTCCTACTGTAGACAATGTTTCCTCTGCTGCATTAGTTTCTTTCGGTTCATACGACGGAGCTTGTGACGCCAACTATGTAGATGTAAATATCCCCTCCGGCACTCGTGTCATTCGTATCTACCGTCAAGTAAAGAATTTTAACGGTACCGGATCTGAAAAGAATAAAACCTACGGAGAGGGCACCACTTTTCATATGGCGCAAGTGGAAGTGACGGCAGGACCGGCACCGGCTTCTACGGATGCTACTTTAAAGAGCATTGTGTATGGTGGAGACCTTACGCCTATACCTAATTTCTCAGCAGACAAATTAAATTATGAAGTTGAGTTACCGGCTAACTATGTAGGTGGCGCTCCTTCGGTGCAAGCCACTCCAAATGATACTAAAGCGACTGTATCTATTACACAAGCTCCCACCCTCCCCGGCACAGCAAAGATTGACGTGACCGCAGAAGATGGTACAACCAAGTTGCAATATACCGTCACGTTCACAAAAGCGAGTGCAGCACCGAAAGTGCTGACGGCGACATGGGCTAACATACAAGGTACGGCGGTGATAGACCAAGTGAACCTGACCATCACCGGTAAGGTAAAGAACGGCACCAGCCTGATAGCTATCGAGCCGACGTTCACGGGTAACAATATCAAAACATGGACGCCGGTCGGCGCACAGAACTTCAGCAACGGACCTGTCACCTATGACTTCACGTCTGCTACCGCCGATATGACAAGTTATACAGTGACTATTACCGAAGCACCGGCTGTATCTACCGACGCAACGCTGAAGAGTTTGACGTACGGTGGTACCAGCGTGCCGAACTTCTCGACTTCCACGTACGTGTATAACATCGAACTGACAGCCGGCATCAAGACACCTCCTACGATAGCAGCTACGCCCAACGACAGCAAAGCCACTATGGATATCACGCAGGCAAAGTCTGTTCCCGGATCAGGAAAGGTAGTGGTAACAGCTGAAGACGGCGTCACCACGCTGACCTACACTATCAACTATACCGTACAAGTTCCGCCGAGCGGTCTGAGCATCCACGTACCGGAGATATACGAAGCAAAAGAGTTAGCAGGAGGCTATAATACGCCGCTGACGGTGTTTAACAACCGCGAATATGAGGTGTACTACACCGAGCGTACGGCAGACGGCGATTTCCCGACTTTCTCCACTACACTTGCTTCGGAAGGTAAGTCAACCGGTATCAGTAACTCAAGCTCCAAGACCAAGAACGAAGGACGAGAAGGCGATAAATGGTTCGAAGGAACGATCACCAGCCACTCCGAATGTAAGAATGCAGCAGACCAAGATGAGTTTGATTTTGAGACCAAGATGATTCGTGAGCACCGTCTGGGTGCTACGGACACGTACCAGTTCCACGTACAGGGCTTTGACCAGTTCTCACTGTGGGGCATGGATAAGAAACTGGATCCGAAGAACGGCAATCAGGTGTTTGTGGTTAAAGTGGACGGTGTTGAGCAACCCACAGACGCTTCGTTGTATAACACAAGCGCATACACAGTGCGTCGCTATGACATCTCTACCGCTGAGCACCTCATTGAGATTTCCACCACTTGCTCCGGCTCTAACACCTGTTATATGGGTGGTTTCTCACTGCGCGTAGCACAAGAGCCGCGCACCAGGTATCTGAAGGGCAATGACAGCACACAAGTGGTTTTACAAACGACGGCCATCAGACCGATCACGTATGTGACCAAATACAATAACATCCCCGGAGCGATGACAAGACTCGTATGGCTCGGTCAGCAAGCTACCGACATCGACCTGCAGAAAGTGCCCGGAGATATCACAGACACCCTGCTCGTCAGCGGCATCGCTAACTGCCCGGTAGGCACGTACAACTACGAAGTGCGCGCTTACTACAACGGTCAAATGACCAACAGTGTAGCCGGCTCGTTTAAAGTAGCATCGGATATCCAAGCCACTTCGGACCTGAAAGTGAAGGTTTATCAGGGTGAAGAGATGGATCAGATCACCTTCCGTTATTATGCGCTTTCGGCTAATGACGTTCACCTGAATTGGACCGGCGCCACACCGACAGGCATCACAGGCAGCGGCAACAACGGAAAGTATTTCATTGGCGGTACACCGCAGACTACAGGTATATTCCCGTTCGAAGTGTCCGTAACAGGAGCCGACACGATCATCAAAGGTACGATCACCGTGGAGACACTTGACTACGGCGATAATGCGGTGCTTTACCTCTATAAGAACAACTCGGCGTACGAGCAAGACGCTGTGTACAAATACCTCGACAACGGTGGTAAATGGAAACTCATCACGCGTAAAGCGAAAGAGGACGGTTTGCGTCCGGAGGCCCAGTATGCCAACTATAAATGGGTGCTTGTCTCCGAAGATGTAGATGCCAACAACATGGAGGTGATGGCTGTTATTCGCGGTGGAGCGAAATTGCCGGTATTGAACCTCAAGGGCTTCGCTTACTCCAGCGACCGTCTGGCGTGGGGTGAACCCGACAACGGTGCGATAGACTCGACGGCTACGAAGATCAAAGGTACCTATCTGCATGTACAGCATGCGAACCACCCGATCTACACGGCGAAGATGAACTATCTGAAAGACGGCGATTCGATTCAGATCTTATCGGACTACGAGACAAAGGGTATCATGCCGATCAACGTGGACTACCCCAACTCCTACTGCTTAGGAACGGCATACACCCGTAATATCGAAGACTATTATCAGGCCGGCGAATTACAAACGGCGCTGCACGAGATTCCGGCTAAGTTACACGGTGGATATAAGTATATCTGCTTACCGCTCGCAGGCCCGGTGACATTGTCCAACATGGGTAAGAGCCTGATTGACGGCATTGTAGCCTACCTGACCAGTCCGACTGACGCAGGCATCACGCTGCCGGAGCTGCAGATCAACCGCTTCACGGTTAATAGTTTCAATGCGAAGATCAATCAGCAGAACAACACCATCCTCTTACGAATGCCGCAAGAGGAGTATGATAATCTGGAGACCGCACAGCCTATTATTGAACTGGCCGATCCGAACACCCATGTCGTACCGAGTGTAGAGCCGAGTATCGACTTGCGCTATGCGATTTATATCCCGACGACCTTCGTTGTCACCGACTATATCAACCGTGAAGCGTACGACTTAACTATCGAGTTGTATGACCCGCAGGGTATTGAGCAGACGTACGAAGCAGGTATGTGGGTGAATGTATATGATATCTACGGCCGCAAGGTAGCGACGACAAATGAGGATATCTATACTATGGAACTGCCGCAAGGTATGTATATCATCATGATGGAGAACGGACAGAGCTTAAAGATCTTACGACAATGAGAACGGAGAAAGAGTTAGAAGGCGTGACGCTGCTGGGCAACCAAGGCACGCGCTATAGCGATCAGTATAACCCGGAGGTGCTGGAGACCTTTGAGAACAAACATCCGGAGAACGAATACCTGGTGACTTTCAACTGCCCGGAGTTCACTACTTTGTGCCCAAAGACCGGTCAGCCGGATTTCGGCCACCTGTATATCAGTTATATCCCTCGCGAACGGATGGTGGAGAGCAAGAGTCTGAAACTCTACCTGTTCTCCTTCCGTAACCATGGTGATTTTCACGAAGACTGCGTGAACATCATCATGAAAGATCTGGTCAAACTGATGGACCCGAAGTACCTGGAAGTGACAGGCTACTTCATGCCCCGCGGTGGTATCAGTATCTATCCTTTCGCCAACTATGCGGATAAGGAGCACGAAGCGCTCAAGCAGCAACGGTTGATGGAACAGTTTTCCCTAAACACTAAACGCTAAGCATTAATGAAAGATTCATTAATCGTTCTCTCCGGAGGCTTGGACTCCACGACGATGTTGTACGAATACCAACATCGTATCGGCATGGCGGTGAGTTTTCACTACGGCAGCAATCATAATGACCGTGAGTTGGAGTTCGCTAAGATGCACTGCGAGCGCTTAGGTATTCCGCACATGGTCGTTCGCCTTCCGTTCATCAAGCAGTTCTTCAAATCGTCCCTTCTCGAAGGCGCGGACGCTATCCCCGAAGGCAATTACGACGATGAGAACATGAAATCCACCGTAGTACCGTTCCGCAACGGTATCATGCTGTCTATCGCAGCCGGCATCGCAGAGAACAATAAGTTCCAATACGTCATGTTGGCCAATCATGCAGGGGACCACACCATCTATCCGGACTGCCGTCCGGAGTTCGTGGACGCGATGAACCGTGCGATTCATTTCGGTACTTGGAACGGAGTGCAGTTACTCACCCCCTATACCTTCCTCACGAAGGCGGAGATAGCCGCTAAAGGTAAGGAACTGAATCTGGATTACTCGGAGACCTGGAGTTGCTACAAAGGCGGCGAACACCACTGCGGCGTATGCGGTACATGTCGCGAACGCAAAGAGGCATTGGCGCAAGCAGGTATAGAGGATACAACCATTTACGACAATTAAGATGTATTACGTACAAAAAACCATAGAGATCTCGGCGGCGCACAACCTGATGCTGTCGTACGAGAGTAAATGCGAAAATCTGCATGGTCATAACTGGATCATTGTGGTGTATTGCAAGGCGAAGGAGTTGAATAAAGACGGCATGGTGACGGACTTCACGCACATCAAGAAAGTGGTGAAGGACACCTTCGATCATAAGTATATCAACGAGGTACTGGACGTCAATCCTTCGGCAGAGAATATCGCTCGCTGGATCTGCGACCATGTAGAAAACTGCTACAAAGTCAGCGTGCAGGAGAGCGAAGGGAACATAGCTATCTACGAGAGAGACTAGGACTCTAGAATTCTAGATTTCTAGATATCCAGTAATGTATAAGGTGAACGAAATATTCTTTACCTTGCAGGGCGAGGGTGCACACAGCGGGATTCCTGCTGTGTTTGTTCGTTTCAGCGGTTGTAACTTGAAATGTCCTTGGTGCGACACGGAGTTCAGCGAGTTCACCCTGATGAGTGCCGAGCAGATTGTAAGCGAGATGTTGACCTTATACGACACGCCGAATACGCGACGTAAGATGTGCGTGCTGACCGGCGGGGAACCGAGTCTGCAAGTGGATGAAGAACTGATCCAAACCTTACACGCAGCAGGGTTCTATATCTGCATTGAGACAAACGGCACAAGAGCTTTGCCGGAAGGGATTGACTGGATCACTTGTTCTCCCAAAGAGGGCACCAAACTGGCCCTCAAGCGCGTCAACGAAGTGAAAGTGGTGTTTACCGGCACATACGATCCGGAGGTGTGGAGAGACCAAATAGAGGCTGAACACTGGATGTTACAGCCGCTGCGCTATAACGGCGAATGGCTGTTGATGAGTGGAATAGATGATTTTGAGATCGACAGTAATGACAATCTGGATGACACCGTGCGCTATATCTTAGCGCATCCATTCTGGCGGTTAAGCGTGCAGTTACATAAGATTGCAGGGTTGAGATAAAAAACAGGCGTCGCCGCCTGTTTTCTTTTTCTTTCTATCGAAGTATATTACCACACCTCTTCCTCAAGGACAGATTCTGCTACTTCATCCTCATCGTCCGTAGTATACTCAAACGTCTGAGAGGTAGAATTTTCCTCTTCTTCGAAAAGCACCAATTCCTCTTCGGTCAGATACGGTTCCAAAGCATAATATTGGTCATCCGTCATAAGACCGTCTTTATTCAACTCAACTAACTTATCCAGCAGTTTATGAACTTTCTCCGTCTCACCTGCCTCCAGGTACTTCGGATAGTCCTCCACCATCGCATCGATGTTATACTTCGGCTCAAACATCTCTTTGATCTTCGTGCACGAAGGCATCAAAACGAGCACACTTACCAGTGCCAATAATGCAATATTCTTCTTCATATCTTTACTTTTTCTTTCTATTAATACTGTGCCGCATCGTACACCGCGTCGGCTACATCCGAACCTACGAGACGCTCGATGATACAGAACGCAAAGTCTGCGCTCAGACCGGGACCTTTGCCGGTGATGATATTTTTCGATTCCACCACAAGACCACCTACATAACTCTCTCCCAGAGCGTCCTGGAAACCGGGATAGCAGGTTGCCTGTTTGCCTTTCAGAATGCCGAGTTTCCCCAGCACAGCAGGAGCAGCACAAATAGCAGCAATGAGTTTATCCGCTTTGTTATGCTCGATAAGCAGGTCTCGCAGAGCAGCACACTCGCCGAGTTTAGTCTGCCCTCCGGGCAGGATAAGCATCTCTGCATCAGAGAAATCAATACGTTCGATCAGTCCGTCTGCTTCTACCGCGATGTTATGTGCGCCCAGCACCATGGGGTTACCGGTGATAGAGACGGTCGTTAATGCGATGTTCGCACGACGTAACAAATCGATTGTTGTGATTGCCTCGATTTCTTCAAATCCGTTGTCTAAAAACAAATAATTCATACTAATTGAACTTGAATTTATATGTGATTGTTCCTGTCTGCTTAATACTGGTAGCCGAAGTAAACTTAGCCCTCTTGGCTGCCTCAAGGGCCAGATCCGTCGTAGCCTTGTCAGAGATGTTTCCGCCACTCACTTCTGCGTCAATTACATTTCCGTCCTTATCTACACTGATCTTTACGACTACCGTTCCTTCCTGATTAAAGGAGTTAGCCGGTTTCGGCAGGCGTCCTACCAGTCCACGGCCGTCCAGTGTCCATTTATTCTCACCATCCGATCCTGAACCTCTATACGACGTTCCTTTACCGCCATCCTGCGTCTTGTTAGCCGCAGCACCTTCTTCCTCTACAGGACCAAACGCGATGCCGCCAATCAGGTCGTCCGCTTTCTTTTTCGCTTGTCGGTTCGCTTCGGCTATACTGTCTTTGATATGTTGCTGCCGGATAGCAAGCAGTTCTTCTTCCGACACGATCTGTTCGGTGGACTGCTGCGTAGGCTGATTGGTTGGTTCTGACTTCGCCGGCGAAGCTGCACCAGGGTCTTTCTCCTGCGAAGGAGCCGGATCGGGTTTCACCTTCGGGATCACCGGCTCCGGCACTTCGATATCTTCCGCCAGAGTGACCTCGATATAATCCTGCTCCATGGGTTTATTCACGGTGATCTTCAGCAACCATAGCAGCAGCATCACCAAGCCCATGAAGAGGACGGTGCCGATCGATGCGATGATATGTCGTTCTTGCTTTGGTGTCACGGTTTCTTCGTAGCAATTACCAACTTCATATGACGCTCATTCACCACATCGAGCACATATACCACTTTGCTGAAATCCACAGCCTCATCCGCATGCAGCGCCACAGACATGGTTGCATCCTGCGCCTGGATTTCACTCAGATAAGCAGCCAAAGCTTCCGGCTGCTCCAACCGGACGGGCTTCTCATTGCCTTTCGCCACCGAATAACCACCGTTCGCATCGATGAACACTTTCGCCACTAACGGACGCGTAGCGTGCTGGGAATGCGAGGTAGGCAGGTTGATCTTGATATCGTTCGGCGAAGACATCGTAGAGGCCATCACGAAGAACAGGAGCAACAGGAACACCAGGTCCGTCATCGAGCTCATCGCGAAGGTCGCTTCTACCCTATTTCGTCTTTTTAATGCCATTATGCAGGTTCGTTAAGAAGGTCCATAAACTCCATCGTGCGGCTCTCCAACAGACGTACGACACGGTCGATGCGAGCTACCAAATAGTTGTATGCGAACATAGCCAGAATACCGACGATCAAACCGCCGATAGTGGTCACCATGGCCTGATACATACCCTGCGAGAGCGCCGAGATCTCGATCACACCGCCGGAAGTCTCCGCCATGTTATAGAAAGTCTGCACCATACCCAGCACCGTACCAAGGAAACCGAGCATAGGAGCACCGGCTGCGATGGTGGCCATGATGACAAGGCCTTTCTCCAGGCGACCTACCTCCAGATTGCCGACGTTCTCTACCGCCACCTGCACATCCTGCATAGGACGACCGATACGGGTGATACCCGTCTGAATCATATGCGCCGAAGGCGTGTCCGTCTTCTTACAGAGGTTCAGCGCCGAGTCAATCTTACCCTCATGGATAAAATCGCGGATATGCGCCATGAACTGCTTATCCTCTCGCGTAGCACGCTTGAGCACTGCGATACGGGCAAAGAAAATATAACATGCACCGGCCAGCATAATCGCCAAAATGACCATAATCCAGCCACCGTATTGCGCCATGTCGAACCAGTTAATAGACTGCTGAGTCGCTTCTGCGACCGTGTTGATCGAATCTGCGGCAGCGCTGCCTACTTCATTCGAGTACACAGCATCAACTGCCTCATTAGTGAGAGTTCCTTGAATCATATTATTTGAGTAAATCTAAATATTCTTGAATCGTTTCCTGGATGCCGAGATAGAGCGCATCGCAGATGATCGCATGTCCGATAGACACCTCTGCCGTCCACGGGAAAGCCTGAATAAACGGCTTGAGGTTCTTGAGGTTCAAGTCATGACCGGCGTTCATACCGAGGCCCAATTCATGCGCCTTCATCGCCGCCGGACGGTACATCTCTATCGCACGCTTCGGATCCTCTTTGAACATATCTGCATACGGACCCGTATAGAGTTCTACGCGATCTGCACCCGTACGCAATGCGTACTCCACCATCTCAGGATCGGGATCCACGAAGATGCTCACGCGGATACGATAGGCATGCAACTGGTTCACCACACCCTTGAGGAAATTGAGGTTACGACGCGTGTCCCAGCCGTGGTTGGACGTCAACTGGCTCGGATCGTCAGGCACCAGAGTCACCTGGGTCGGACGGATATCCGATACGAGCGCCAAGAACTCATCCGTCGGGTTGCCCTCCACATTCAACTCGGTCGTCACCATCGACTTCAGTTGATACACATCCTCCTTGCGAATATGGCGCTCGTCAGGACGCGGATGCACCGTAATTCCCTGGGCTCCGAACAACTCGCAGTCCACCGCAAAACGCTGTACATCAGGCAGATTACCGCCACGCGCATTGCGCAACGTAGCTACCTTGTTAATGTTTACACTAAGTTTTGTCATGACTCATGCATTAAAAACGCTGCAAATTTACTATTTTTTTTCGAGATACGCAAATAAATAGATAAAAATCTTAAAAAATTTGCATAAATGCAAAAAAAGCAGTACTTTTGCACCCAAATTTATATAGCGTATTGTGGCCCTATGACAATTGCAATTTTTGGAAATGCGATGAAGACGCAGACCCTGACAGAGGTGCGTCACATATTGGATTTTATGACCGAGAAGGGCATTCACGTGCTGCTTTCTCAGGAGTTGCGCCAGGAGTTGAACTTACGTGAGTACCCGGGATTTCCGGAGAACTGGGACGGAGACCAACAGCCGGAGAACGTGTACGGCGAGCCGATTGACTTTGCGCTCTCGGTCGGCGGTGACGGTACTTTCCTGACCAGTGCGGCTGCTATCGGAGACAAGAATATACCTATTCTTGGTGTGAACTGCGGTCACTTGGGATTCCTGGCGGAAGTGCAGACGGACGATCTGGATAACATCCTGCAGAAGTTGATTGCCGGTGAGTATACGATAGAACCTCGCCGCCTCTTGTCGCTGACCATCCTAGACAAAGAGGGTAACGTGCGTGAAGGCCTGGTGATGTCGCCGAATGCACTCAATGAGATCGCGATCCTCAAGCAAGGTCTAACGAACATGTTGACCATTGAGACCAAGATCAACGGCGAACTGTTGCACACCTATCATTCGGACGGTTTGGTCATTGCTACGCCTACCGGCAGCACAGCTTATAACCTCTCTATCGGAGGTCCGCTGTTGGTGCCGCAGAGCCGAGGTATGATCCTCACGCCTATTGCGCCGCACAGCCTGACCGTACGACCGATCGTCATTCTGGACGAATGGAAACTGGATATCAAGATCAGCAGCCGCTACGACTCGTACATGGTTTCCGTGGACGGACGCAGCCAGAGCCTGAGTACCGACATGAGTCTGCATATCGAGCGGGCACCGTACACGGTGAAGGTCGTACAGATAGGCGACAACAGCTTCTTGAAGAGTCTGCGAACAAAATTAAACTGGGGTAAATGATGGGTATATTAGCTTCGATAGTGTGGGATGTGGACCCGATCCTGGTACATTTCGGGGACGGAGGTATTCGCTGGTACGGCCTGATGTGGGCGATCGGTATCTACGTATGCTGGGTGATGAATCGCCGGATGTACCAACATGAGAACTGTCCGGAGGAATGGTCGGACCAACTCTTCTTCTGGATCACGATCGGTGCTATCCTGGGTTCGCGTCTCGGTCACTGTCTGTTCTACGAATGGCATGACAACGGCAATCCGATTGAGTTCTTAGGCATCACGTTCAACTACCGAAATCCGTATATCGAACATCCGCTGCAGATCCTTAAGATCTGGGAAGGTGGCTTGGCCAGTCACGGCGGCGCCATAGGTATCATTGTAACGGCATGGCTGCTCAATAAATACAAGTTCAGTCGCTATCCGCAGTTCAAAACCAGTTGGCTCTGGATCCTGGACCGTCTGTGTATCGGCGTCTGTGTGACCGGTGCCCTGATTCGTTTGGGAAACCTGTTCAACAGCGAGATCTACGGTGGTCCGACGGACCTGCCTTGGGGTTTCATCTTCGTGCGCGGCGACGTGAACCAAACCGTTCCGTGTCACCCCACGCAGATATACGAGATGCTGTATCTGCTTGCCGCCTTGGCTATCACCTTGCCGCTGTATTGGAAGACCGAAGCACGCCGACGCGAAGGACTGCTCATCGGCATCTTCTTAACCATCATCTTCGGCGTACGTTTCCTGCTGGAGTTCATCAAGAATGATCAGGAAGCCTTCGAAGCCGGTCATATCTTGAATATGGGTCAGTTACTGAGTCTGCCGTTCATCGCACTCGGTATATTCCTTATTATACGCGCGTACAGACGACCGTTGCTGCCGGTAGTGGAGAAGCAACCCAAGAGTCTGGAAGCGAAATATCAGAAGAATCAGAATGACAAAAAAAGATCTTAGAATAGTTTATTTAGGCACGCCGGAGTTTGCCGTAGCCAGTCTGCGGGCACTGGTGGAAGGCGGATACAATGTGGTAGCCGTCGTGACGATGCCGGACAAACCTGCCGGTCGCGGTCATCAGGTGCAGTATTCGGACGTGAAGAAATATGCGCTGGAGGTCGGACTGCCTGTCCTCCAACCGGAGAAACTGAAGGACGAAGCCTTCATCGAAGAACTGCGTTCTTACAAAGCTGACCTGCAGATCGTCGTCGCTTTCCGCATGTTACCGGAGGTCGTATGGACGATGCCGCGTCTGGGTACGTTTAACATACACGGTTCGTTACTGCCTCAGTACCGCGGCGCTGCGCCGATCAACTGGGCGGTGATGAACGGAGAGAAAGAGACGGGACTGACCACCTTCATGCTTAAGCATGAGATCGACACGGGTAACATGATTCTGCAGGAACGCATACCTATCGGTGAGGACGAGAACGTAGGCTCCGTACACGATCGGCTGATGGAGTTGAGTAAAAGCATGGTGCTGCGGACAGTGGACCTGATTATTGACTGCGAGAACCAAGGTATCCAAGTGCCGACAACACCGCAACCGGAGGTGGCGGAACTCAAACCCGCCCCTAAGATCTTCAAAGAAGACTGCGAGATCAAGTTTGCCGAAAAGACGGCACAGGAGGTGCATAACTTCGTTCGCGGACTCAGCCCTTACCCTGCCGCATGGGCTAACCTCACCATTCACGGACAGGTCTTCGAGAACGTGAAGATCTACGCGGTCGAGATCTCAGGGTCTCGAGACCTCGAGGCATCCAAAGGTATTATCATCCCGTGCAAAGAAGGGGCGGTGAACATCCTCGAACTGCAAGTGCCGGGTAAGAAACGCATGGACGCCAAGGCTTTCCTGAACGGCATCCATTAAACGCATCTATTCATGGTATCTGCGATCACTTGGGACATAGACCCGATCTTGATACATTTCGGAAACGGAGGTCTTCGCTGGTACGGTTTGATGTGGGCCATTGGCATCTATGCGGCATGGGTGATGAACCACCTGATGTACAAGCACGAGAACTGCCCGAAAGAATGGTCGTTCCAGTTGTTTTGGTGGATAGTGATCGGTGCAGTGATCGGTTCACGTCTCGGTCATTGCTTGTTCTACGGTTGGTACGAAACGGGCAATCCGTATCTCGAGAACCCGCTGCGGATCTTGAAGATATGGGAAGGAGGCATGTCGAGTCACGGTAGTGCCGCAGGAATGATGGTCGCAACGTGGCTGCTCAACAAATATCGATTCAGTCGCTATCCGCAGTTCAAAACCAGTTGGCTCTGGATTCTGGACCGTGTGTGTATCGGCTTGTGTGTGACGGGGGCTTTGATCCGGTTCGGTAACTTGATGAACAGTGAGGTGTACGGCAACCCGACCGACCTGCCTTGGGGTTTTATCTTCGTCCGCGGGGCAATAAATCCGGACGTACCTTGCCACCCGACGCAGATATACGAAATCATGTACTTGCTGGTAGCCCTGGCGGTCACGCTGTACATGTATTGCAAGACGGATGCACGCCTACGTCCGGGACTGTTGACCGGTGTGTTTGGAGTGATCGTCTTCGGCGTACGCTTCCTGGTGGAGTTCCTCAAGACGGACCCGAACGGCACAGCAGGACATATCTTGAACATGGGTCAGTGGTTGAGCATCCCGCTCGTCGCACTCGGTATATACCTTATTATACGCGCGTATAGAAATGATAGATTATAATGCCATCATAGAGAAGTATTATGCAGACTCGCCGGAGTTGAAGCATATCTTGGTGACGCACAGCCGCCAAGTGGCGGATCGTGCTTTAGCGATCATTGATGCCCATCCGCAGTGGGTGGAACAAGGGCTCGTGGACCGTCAGTTTGTGGAAGAAGCCGCGATGCTGCATGATATAGGTATCCTCTTCTGCAACGCGCCGAAGATCTACTGCAACGGTCCGCATAAGTATATCGAGCACGGCTATTTAGGGGCTGAACTGCTGCGTAAGGAAGGCCTGCCGAAGCATGCGCTGGTGGCAGAACGGCACACAGGTGCAGGTATCACGATCGAACAGGTGGAGCGCGAAGAGCTGCCGATCCCCGAACGCGACTACTGTCCGCAGAGCCTCGAAGAGAAAATCATATGTTACGCCGATAAGTTCTATTCAAAAAGCCACCTCGGCGAAGAAGTGGCTATTGAGAAAATCAAGTACAACATCTGGAAATATGGCCATGACGGGTACTTGAGATGGCAAGCGCTGGAAGCGCTCTGTAATTAGAGGCGGAATCCTAATCCGGCTTTGACGATCGCGTCCGAGCCCACATTCAGTTCCAGCATTCCATACACGTAGTCATTTCCGACACTCACACCGAAGGGAGTGACGTTAAGTGCCGGCAACCATGAATAACTGATGCTGTTCTTGTAGCCGTTGCCGTCCGAATAACCGTCCTCATAGCGTGTGTGACGTAACATCAGTTCCGCACCTACATCGACACCTGCGTACAGCTGCACATAGCGTAAGTTGAGGTACGTGAACTGGATACTGGGCATCAACGCCGCTGTATGACCGAACGAATGGCCCTTGAGGGTCGTCTTTTCCTTATCGGTGTACACGTCATGCGAGTCGCCTTCCCACAAAGCTTTGAAACCCACACGGAGCCACGAGAGGCACTGACAATGGTATTCCATACCATACGTACCGTAATACTTGGAGTTACCGGCGTGATCTGCCGCCGACACCCATATATCTACCAGCAACTCTCGACCGAGGAAATAACCGCTCGGACAGCCTGCTGTGATACTGATGGAATGACGGTAGTCACCCCATGCGTGTGATTCTCGTGCATTCGCAGTAAGCGATACGCTCGCAAAAAGGAGCACTAAAAATAAACCTGCTAATCTTTTCATTTTATCTGAATTTATGTGCGAAGCCTATGGATAGGAGTTCGCGGAACTGTATCTTGGCGTGTGTATCTCCGGTCATGATGACCGAAGTATCATAGCGCGGGTGTAACATCAGGCGCGCGGAGAGGAAGCGGTTGATGATGAAGTCGCAGTTCACCTCCAGGTCAATCTCCACATTCCGGTAGTTGGTATAGAAGAAGAATTTCGACTCCAGCGACACCTCACGCACGGGTTTCCATGTATATTCGATACGCACGGACGAACCTATATTATGTTGCGTCTGCTGGCCTTCCTCCAGACCGTAGTCCGTCGAAGCGACCCGCGCTGTATCGGCGATATGAATCATCTTATAGGACACCGGTGAGACGGAGATAGATAGGTTCTTGACGGGTTTCCAGTCAATACCGAAAGCCGCATTGAATCGCAGCGGCGAGAACGGCGCGGACTTCAGGTCCATTGAATTGGACTTATAGGTCGGCAGCAAACGGGTCTCCAACTCCACGGAGAGCGAGGTAAACAGTTTGGGAATGATCCGCAGGTTCGCTTTCGAATAGATGCGGAACAGGTCATCCGTCGTGTTCACCTTATGCAGACTGTCCGCCGAGACAGTCGAACCGCCCATACGCCATTCGCCGAAGTTCTCCCATGTAAACCGGTCGGTGATATAACTGATCTGTCCCTTGGCAATACCTAATCCGGCGAAGGATGAAGAACCGCCTTGATACCAGTTCGGCGTGACGTAGTTCTGCGTGATCTGCGCCATGAGAGTCGCTTCTCTTCGCCACGGCGATCGCATATTACGTATCGCTTGCAGCACGTCGTTGCGGTCCTCCACCTCATCCTTGATCCACGATTTCTCGATCTCTATCGTCGGCATCTTCTCCACTTTCTGTAGGACGAGCGAAGCGTTGATGGCGCGAAGGGAATCCAGTTCATGCAGGTCACGCTCCAACGAGTCGATACGCATCGAGTCCAGGCGGATAGAGTCCAGGCGCGCCACCTCGGCCAGCGAGTCCGCCTCATGCAGCGCAGCTCCCTGTGCCGCCACCATATCCAGCAGCAGCACATCCACATCCGCCGCCTTGTTCTGTTCGGACAAGCGGAACGTGTCTGTATATAGTTGCTGTGCCGTCATGTTCATGGCGGCACAGACAACAAGTAATATGAGCAGTATTCTTCTCATTTCGAGATATCGAGATCTCGAGGTCTCGACCTATCGATTAAACGCCCGCGCTTAATCGACCATGGCACTGTTTGTATTTCTTACCGCTGCCGCAAGGACACGGGTCGTTCGGACGCGGTTTCTTATCTACGTGCAGGGGCTCCGGACGTTGCTGTTCGCGCGTGTCGCGACCTGCCGCTTGTGCAGCGCCGGAAGCCTGAGCCGCCTGTTGTACCGCATCTTTCTGCGTACGATAGCGGCTGTAGTCCATACGGCGTTGCTGCTGTGCCTGCTGTACACGGTCCGGTTCGGTCTGGTGAATCTGGCCGCGAAGCAGGATAGCGATAGCACGACGGTTAAGCGCGTTCAGCATGTTCTCGAAGATATGGAACGACTCCAGTTTATAGATCAACAGCGGGTCTTTCTGCTCGTACGAAGCGTTCTGAACGGACTGCTTGAGGTCGTCCAATTGACGAAGGTGCTCTTTCCACTCATCGTCAATGACATAGAGCAGCATGCGTTTCTCGAACTCACGTACCACCTCTTTGCAGTGGCTCTCAGCCGCAGCCTTGAGGTTGACGGAGATGTTATACACTTTCTTGCCGTCAGAGATCGGGATAAGGATATTCTCGAACATCTGGCCTTTCTCTTCGTACACACGCTGGATGACCGGATCGGCCACTTGCGTCAACTTGTCCATACGACGTTTGAAGCTGTCCAGCGCGGCCTCTGCCAACTGATTGCTCAGTTCATCGACACGTGTGCGGTGGAAGGTATCCTCCTCGAACGGCACCTCGATCGCGAACGCCTGCATCGCATCCATCTTCAGTCCTTCGTAGTCACCTGCCTGACGGGCTTCGCCTACGATAGCCTCCGCGATGTCATAGATCATGTTCGTGATATCCACGCCGATACGCTCACCCATCAAGGCGTGACGACGCTTGGAGTAGATGAGGTTACGTTGCTGGTTCATCACGTCATCGTATTCGATCAAACGCTTACGGATACCGAAGTTGTTCTCCTCCACTTTCTTCTGTGCCCGTTCGATGGAGTTGGAGATCATCGAGTGCTCGATCATCTCACCTTCTTTGAAGCCCAGACGGTCCATGATGCCTGCGATACGCTCGGAACCGAACATACGCATCAGGTCGTCCTCCAGCGATACATAGAAGACCGAACTACCCGGGTCACCTTGACGTCCGGCACGTCCACGTAACTGACGGTCCACACGACGGCTCTCGTGGCGCTCCGTACCAATGATAGCGAGACCTCCGGCCTCTTTCACTTCGGGTGTCAACTTGATATCCGTACCACGACCGGCCATGTTCGTCGCGATGGTCACCACGCCCGGACGACCGGCTTCTGCAACCACTTGCGCCTCTTGCTGGTGCAACTTCGCGTTCAGCACATTATGCTTGATCTTACGGATATTGAGCATCTTGCTGAGCAACTCGGAGATCTCGACACTGGTCGTACCTACCAGCACCGGTCGGCCCTGCTCTACCATCGACACGATCTCATCGATCACGGCGTTGTATTTCTCGCGCTTCGTGCGATAGATACGGTCGTTCATATCGATACGTGCTACAGGTTTGTTCGTCGGGATAACGACTACATCCAGTTTGTAGATGTTCCAGAACTCACCTGCTTCCGTCTCGGCTGTACCGGTCATACCGGCGAGCTTGTGATACATACGGAAATAGTTCTGCAGCGTGATGGTAGCGAAGGTCTGCGTAGCGGCTTCCACCTTCACGTTCTCCTTCGCCTCCACGGCCTGATGCAGACCGTCGGACCAACGACGACCTTCCATGATACGACCTGTCTGCTCATCCACGATCTTCACCTCGCCGCCATCGATGATGTAATCGACATCTTTCTCGAAGAGGGTGTAAGCTTTGAGCAGCTGGTGTACCGTGTGTACACGCTCCGCTTTGATACTGTAGTTGGTGAAGATATCGTCTTTCTTCTGCTGACGCTCCTCGGCGCTCAGGCCGGTCGCGTGCTCTAACTCCGCCATTTCCGAACCTACATCCGGCAGCACGAAGAAATGCGGATCTTCGGTCGAACCGGTCAGGGCGTCAATACCCTTATCGGTCAACTCGATGGTCTTGTTCTTCTCGTCGATCACGAAATAGAGTTCGTCGGTCGCGATATGCATGTTCTTCTCGTTCTCCTGCAGGTAGAACTCCTCGGTCTTCTGCATGCGAACCTTGATACCCGGTTCCGAGAGGAACTTAATCAGAGCCTTCGATTTCGGCAGACCCTTGAAGGAACGGAAGAGGGCTAACTCACCTTCCTCGCGCACTTTCGCATCGTCCGAACTCATCTTCGCCTTCGCTTCTGCTAACAGCTTGGTGGTCAACGTTGTCTGCTGACGAACGAGGGCTGCCACACGGTCCTTGTATTCATCGAACATCTGGTCCTCACCTTTGGGCACCGGACCAGATATGATCAACGGCGTACGGGCATCGTCAATCAACACAGAGTCCACCTCATCGACGATAGCGTAGTTATGTCCGCGTTGCACGAGATCGAGCGGGCTCGTAGCCATGTTATCACGCAGGTAGTCGAAACCGAACTCATTGTTCGTTCCGAAGGTGATATCACATGCGTATGCCTTACGACGCTCGTCGCTGTTCGGTTTATGCTTATCGATACAATCGACGGTCAAGCCGAGGAACATGTATATCGGGCCGTTCCACTCCGAGTCACGTTTGGCCAGGTAGTCGTTCACTGTCACTACGTGAACGCCTTCGTGTGTCAGCGCGTTCAGGTATACCGGCAAGGTGGCCACGAGGGTCTTTCCTTCACCGGTCGCCATCTCGGCGATCTTTCCTTGGTGCAATACCACGCCGCCGAAGAGCTGTACGTCATAGTGGATCATGTCCCACTTGATCTCATTGCCGCCTGCCATCCAGTGGTTCGCATAGACCGCTTTGTCGCCGTCTATCTCGACAAAGTCGAAACGGCTGTCGGCAGCCAAGTCTTTATCCATCTGGGTCGCCGTGACGACTACGGTCTCGCTCTCAGCAAAACGACGAGCCGTGGACTTCACGATAGCGTATGCCTCGGGCAGGATCTCATTCAAGGTCTTCTCGTAGATATCCTTGATGTCCTTCTCCAGTTTATCCACCTCGTTATATACCTTCTCGCGTTTCTCAATCTCCAGTCCTTCGATGGACGCTTTGAGTTCCGCAATACGGTCTTTCTGCGGTTTGACAGCTGCTTGTAACTTATCCATCAATGCCCAAGAACGGGCGCGGAGGTCGTCATTAGAGAGCTTGTCAATCGTCTCGTAAGCCGCTTTGATCTGCTCTACTACCGGCTGAATGGCGCGCATATCTTTCTGCGCTTTGTTACCGAATAGTTTGGTAATTACTTCTAAAAAATTCATATCTTGTTTAATCTGTTTTCTCGTTTACGCATAAAATGCGGTGCAAAAGTACTACTTTTTTTTGATATATGCAAGCACAAAATGCATGCCACGTCTTTTTTCTGCCATTTTGTCAGTAAAAAACAACCGAAATCTTAATAATCGTGTATGTTTTCAATTCTATTATTGAAAGCTAATTACCAGCTGATGCATAGCTAATTACCCCTATTTGCACCCGTAGCCCAAAATCTTAATAATCGTATACGTTTGAGAGACACACAAAAGCGACCATCATGGAAAGAAGTAAAGGATATTAGGAGGATGGAAGGGTAATGACTAACCAATAACCAAGGAATAACTAAGGAATAACTAACGGTTGAAAGTTAATTGGTTCGTCAAAACGGCAAAAAAAATGAATCCAAAAAGATAAAAAATTGCACTGGCGAAAGTGGCGATATTGACGATGTCGCCAAAATCGTCAATATCGTCATGCAAAAATCACTCTGCACTTTCTGCAAAAATTAAATAAAAGAACGCGAGCCTTACGACTCGCGAACTTAACGAAAGGGGACCGGATACAATCCGGAAATAATGGACAGAGGGTTATTTCACTTCCTGGCCGGTTAACGTATACGTCTTCTCTCCGCGGAGGATGAGGATTTGGCCGTTACGGAGAATCTTAGTGGTCGTTGACGATTGACCATTGGTAATTTGATCAAAACCTTGTGGCTCTCCGGTTGTGGTAAAGGAAACAGTCTGAGTGTCCAAAGTGGAGCCGTTGCTATCTTTCGAAGTTAAGATCAAATCATAGCCCGTACCACTATTAAGACCGGTTACCGTAAAGGCAAATCCTGTCGTTTGCGCTTTTTGAGGAGCATCTCCGCGAGCAGGAGCATTAAAGGCAATCGACGTCAATTGACCATTCGCATTGAAAGTAAGCGTGCAAATCACATTACCGTCCTTATCTTTGATAACAAGTTCGTAGGTATATGCGCCTTCTATAGTAGGCCATATAATATCTGCGGTATTGTCAGAAGGAGTAATTGTTATTTCTGTCGTTTCCGTGGATTTAGCCCCTATTGGTCTTACATCATACAAGCCCCAAACATCGTGCATTTTGTAGTTCTCCAAGTAGTCTGCTGGAACATATACAATCGTGTTGTAGTCCACTCCATATAGTGCGTATTCGTTAACAGTCGGCGGACGCTGGCTATAACATGTAATTGTTTCAATGGCTGAGCAATAACGGAATGCTTTGGATTCCAATACCTTAACGGATGTGCCAAGAATGACATTCTTCAATTGAACGAAATCATTGAATGCTGATGTCCCTAGTTGAGTAATCTCATTTCCAATAGTTACCGATTCAATGAATGTGCCGTAAGTGTAATTCTCCGAAAGCGCACCTTTTCCGGTAATATCTAAAGCCATTGTTGATGGATCGAATTTCCAAGTAAGAACGCTATCCTTGCCGCATTTACCAGTAAGTTGGTAATCGAAGAGGGCTTCCATTGTGGTATCTTTATCAAGATAAATAGTACGAGGATTTTCAGCATTACCATCAGCCCAACGAACGAAACGGAAACCACGGTTAGATTTTGCTTCAAACGTAATGCTATCCGCAGCTATTCCCGTAGGAGTTGTAGTAGCACCTAATACGTTTCCTTGCTTAGAATCATAGACATATGTGACAATCGGATTGTGTGCAAAAATAGCCTCAATGGTCATATCCTGTGTGAGATAGATAGTGCGTGGGTTACTTGTGCTCCCATTTTCCCATTGGACAAAATGATAGCTTTCATTAGGGATTGCCGTGACTTGAGTACTATCATCACATCCGTTGTATGAAGGAATACTAATAGAACCATTTGATGTTTGATTTGTACTAATCGTATATGGTGATGGAGCATATTTAACTCTACTATCATTATCTAACAATTGTTTTATTCTATCTAAGTCGCCACAAGTGGCGTAAATATCTATTAAATTAGTACACCCTTCAAAAGTACAGAGTCCAATGCTTGTTACGCTATTGGGAATAGTCATAGACGTCAACCCGAGACAACCATTGAAAGCGCGACACCCTATTTTTGTTACATTATTGGGAATAGTCAAGGAGGTTAAACCACTGCATCCTTCAAAAGCAGAACGTCCAATACTCGTAACGCTGTTAGGAATAATCACAGAGGTCAAACCAGTGCAACCTTTAAGAACATAATCTTCAATGCTTGTAACACCATTCGGGATATCAATAGAGGTTATACCGCTACAACCATCGAATGCAAAAGTTCCAATGCTAGTGATGCTGTTTGGAATCTCAATGGAGGTTAAATCACTACACCCCCTGAATGCACACCCAGCGATGGACTCTATTCCATCCTGAATAGTGTACGATCCAGAGTAAGAAGTTGGCATAAAAGCAAATACCTGTGCATTATATACTGGAGATGTTAATCCACTGCAATGTAAGAACGCGCCAGTTCCAACATGCGTTACGCTATTTGGAATCTCAATGGAGGTTAAACCACTACAACCATAAAAGGCATTATTTTCAATGCTTATAACACCATCCAGGATCGTGATAGAAGTCAAACCAGTACAACCAGAGAAGGCATGATCTCCAATACTTATAATGTTATTGGGAATTATTATAGCGGTCAAACCAGTGCAATTTCTAAACGCATTATTTCCAATGCTTGTGACACTATAGTTTTGATTATTATACATTACCGATAATGGAACAACAACAGAGCCAGCGTATCTATCACTATACGACGAATAAGAAGAACCTTTGAATGTAACTTCTGCTGTTTGTGTATCGTTGTCGAAATTGTACCAAATACCATCTACCTGTGTGTCGGATGCAATAATATTCCCTACGCTTGTAGCAAGTGCAAGAAAAAGAGTAAAAAGTTTTTTCATACTAATACTTCTTGTTTTTGTTATTTAATTACTTTAACTTCAGTGGATATTACCTTATACCACCAATTCCAAGAATAACCTGTAGAAGGGTGATATACTGCAATTACTCTGGATCTTTTACCATTTTGTAATTTGTAATAGCCATTGGGGACTTTCCAACCATCAATTACTAATTCATCACCATATTCCCAGCCATCATTAATCCCAGGCATGTTGTAATACAACCGACTTGTTCCCCAAGTAAATATCACATCAGGTTGTAATTCATTAATAACTTCCAGAAAAGCGATTCTTGCAACTTCATAATCTTTTGCTTCTCCACCCTTTCTTGCTCGTTCCATAGCAATTTGCAGAAAATTATAAAAGGCAACAGAATTCCAAATGTCATTACTTTTTTCCAATGTGGTTACTTCATTAACCAACGAACGTTCGAATTTTCGAAAAGTGGGAGTCCAAGTATTTGTGTATCCATTTAGGTATTCTATCATCATCTTATGTGTGAATTCCTCACAGCCACCTTCAGGAGAATTAAGGATACCGCAAGCTTTCATGCATTCTAGGTTTCCGCAATAATGACTTTCTCCAAGCACCAATATCTTCTTATCAAAGATACCTCCTGTTTGATAATCCTTACCCACCCATGGTTCAAAAAAAACGTGTTCCATCATAATATCAGAACTTAAGTTAATATACAAAAAAGCGGGACTGCAATGTTGCTGTTCCGCTACTTGAGGCTCTGGTATTGCCCGATTTGTAAAACAAACAACACTGAAGCCCACGCCGTATGTACACATACACGAAATATGCGTATTGAAATACACACTAAGGGCATCTTGTGTCGCAATGTTTTGACAAATCAACGAATTTACCAGATTCCAAGTAGCCAAAACAAAGCGCGTAAGACGCTTTTTATCAATATGTCCTTGCTGTTTTACGTCGGCAAGCGACGAGGGTTAAAAACCTTTGCGGGTGCAAAGGTACGAAATTTTTCTGATATGTGCAAATAAATATGAATTTTTCTGAGAAAAATATCGGATAAAATCCGATTTCAATGAACGAAACATGCGGGATAATATCCCGCGTAAACAACAAACGTCACACCCCGCATTGGTTACACCCGCATTGAGCACATTCCGGGCAGGCCGCTAGCGTTTGTGGCCTCGTGAAACGTGACACAAAGACAGGGGACGGAATGTGGCGAAAGAATCGTTCGAGCGAAGCGAGATAAGAATAACCGTCCTCACGCAGAGTGAGGACAGCGAGGGACTAATCTGCCTATGTCCGAGCCACACACTAAAAGCAGAAAATACAAAAAAAATTACGCGCGCGCTTGCACAATCCAAAAATTTTTCGTACCTTTGCAGCCGATTTAATTTGCACGATTGCGTGCATACGCGAGAATAATTATTGAAGACATGAAAAATATAGCATTTATCATCAACCCGATATCGGGTGCGAAAGAGACGCAGAACGCGAAGAAGAAGTTGCCGAAACTCATCATGCAGACGCTGGACATGGAGCAATGGCTGCCGAATATCGTATTCACCGAATATGCCGGTCATGCGACGGAGTTAGCCTATCAATATGCCCGCATGGGTTTTGACGCCGTAGTGGCTGTGGGCGGCGACGGTACGATCAACGAAGTGGCGCGCGGCCTGAAGGACACGAAGACCGCTTTAGGTATCATCCCCATGGGTAGCGGAAACGGTTTTGCGCGGCACCTCAATATCTCCATCCGTCCGCAGAAAGCGCTGGAGATGCTGAACCACAGCGAACCGATCGCGGTGGACTACGGTCTGGCGAACGGCAAACTCTTTGTCAGCACCTGTGGCACAGGTTTTGATGCAGTGGTAGCGGATAACTTCGCCGGAAGCAACAAACGCGGCTTCATGACCTATCTGCAGAACACGCTGAAGGTGGCATGGTCGTACCATCCGCAGACCTATCATATCGTAGGTGACGGTCTGGACGTGACGCACAAAGCTTTCCTTATCACTTTCGCTAATGCGAACCAATGGGGTTACGAAGCGCTGATAGCGCCGAAAGCCAGTCTGCAGGACGGTAAGATGGATATCATGTTGATGTCCAGCCATGCGATCCTCGGCAGCGCCAGCCTCGCGTTGCGTTTGTTCACAGGCAGCATCGACAATAGCTATTTCATGGACACGCTGCGTGCCAAAGAGGTAACGCTGGAGCGCGAAGAGAAAGCGCCGTTCCATATTGACGGCGACCCGGTAGAGATGGAGAAAGATATACATATCAAGATCGTGCCTGACGGCCTGAGAGTCCTCGTCGAGAAGAGATTTTAAATTTTTGATTTTTGATTTATGATTCTGAAAATCATCAACAAAAGCAATAATCCGCTGCCGAAATACGAGAGTGAGCAAGCAGCAGGAATGGATATACGGTGTAATATCGCGGAGGCAATCACGTTGGCGCCCATGGAGCGCAAACTGATCCCTACGGGATTGTTCATCGAGTTACCGGTGGGTTACGAAGCGCAGATACGTCCGCGGAGCGGTTTGGCCCTCAAACGCGGATTGACGGTGCTCAACACCCCGGGTACGGTTGACGCAGATTACCGCGGCGAGGTGGGTGTGATTCTGATTAACCTGAGCGGTGAACCGCAGACAATAGAGCCCGGCGAGCGTATATGCCAGATGGTGATTGCGCGGCATGAGAGTCCGGAGATCGTCGAAGTGCAGGAGCTGAGTGAGACCGAGCGCGGTGCCGGTGGGTTTGGACACAGTGGTCGAAAATAGATTTTCGACATTTTTGATTTGAGATTTTTGATTTGAGATTTAAGATTTACATAGCATTATTGGTCTGTACTCTGTATTCTGTACTCTGTACTCCCCTTCGTGCGATTACCACCGAGCAACAGCAGCAGTTTACCTATTACTGGTATGCGGCGAAGCAGGCGATCGTGGAGGAACAGTACGACAAAGCGTACGTGCTGCTGAAGTTCTGCCATGCGCTCAACCCGGAGGACGGCACGACGATGGCATTCCTCGGTATCATTGAGCAAGGTATCGGCAACGAAATGCGGGGACTGATGTACCTGCGTGAGGCCTTCGAAGCCGACCCGTATGACCAGTGGTTCCAGTACGCGAAGGCGCTGAAGTCGTACGAGACCATGGTGACCAAAGCCGAGTACATGCGCGTGCTCATCAAAGCACATGACGCGCAGAAACGCGAGAAACGGTGGCAGGTGGACGAAGATCTGCTGACGGAGTTGCAGAACGGCTATCTGAGTACCGGACAATGGGAGAAAGCGCTGGGGATCCAGGACGAGATAGACGAGCAGAAAGGGTACGATGCTTACAGCGCCTTGCTGCGTTACCGCGTGTACGACGCCATAGGTAAACCCAAGAAAGCGCTGGTCGAAGTGAACCGCTATCTCAAGCAGGACCCGACGGATGAACGGTTCATGCTCTTTAAGTTGGAACTGCTGGAGAAGACCAAAGCCAAGAACAAAGAGATATGTGCGTTATACGAACAGGTACTGGAGATAGACCCGTATAACCTGACGGTACTTAATAACTACGCCTACCGCCTCGCGACGCACAAAGGTGACCTGCAGAAAGCCGAAGCGATGAGTGCCATCACCATTCGGCAAGAACCCGATAACCCCGTGTTCCTGGACACCTACGGTTGGATTCTGCACCTGCAGGGACGGGACGATCTGGCGAAGTTCTACATCACGAAGGCGATGAACAACATGAGCGAAGAGACGAGTGAAGAGATTAAGAAACACTATGAGGCGATTAAGTAACATATTGATCCTCTGCTGTTTGCTCGTGCTGGCCGGATGTAGCACACAGAAGAAGACCGTGAGCGGCCAATGGAGCAAGATCAAAGAGACCAAGCCGACCTGGCACACCTGCGTCATTTCCGGCGCCAAAGCCGTGGTGACAACGAGCGGTGACCGCACGTCGGCGGCGGTGACCATGCAGGTGGTGCATGACTCGCTCATTATCGTCAGTATCATGCCTACCTTAGGTATCGAGATGGCGCGCTTGGAAGCGACGCCGACGGAGATAGTGGCGTTCGACAAAGTCTATAACCGCTACGCGGTGACGACATACGAGGAGTTGAACCAACGGTTGACGCCGAAACTCACCTGGCAACAGCTGGAGCAGATATGTTCGGCCGAACTGCCTACGGGCGACAAGACCGCCAAACTCACTTATTCGATCGGCAAAGAGAGTATCACCTTCGACATCCGCTATGCCCCGCGCAAACTGGATGTGCCGGTGAAGATGAACCGACTCAACACACGTAAATACAGAAAGATGGATATTAGCCAATGGCTCTAAATTTTCGTAACATATTAATCCTTGTTCTTTGTTCGTTGTGCTTCGTTCCCGCGTTCGGAGCGGAGTCCGTGAAGGACTTGCAGAAGAAGCAGAAGAAACTGCAAGCGGAGATAGAGCAAACGAACAAGATGCTCAAGCAGACCAAGAAAGATGAGAGTGCGACGCTTAATAAGTTGAACCTCATCGGTCAGAACATCAAGAACCAGCGTAAGCTCATCACCACGCTGGACAATGAGATCGTAGCGCTGGACCGAGAAATGAACAAACTGCATGCGACGCGCGACTCCTTGCAACGCGTGCTGGAGAAGCATAAAGACGAATATGCTGACATGGTACGCAAGACGCACTACACGCGCATGCAGCAGTCGCCGATGCTGTTCCTGCTGAGCAGCGATAACTTCCAGCAACTCATTCGCCGCACACGTTACTTACAGCAGTTCGCACATTTCCGGGAGGAACAGGTGCACCGTATCGAGGCGACGCAAGCCGAGATAGACACCCAGAACGCCTTGCTGCAAGCCAACCGCGACGATAAGAAGACCGCCCTCAACTCCCGTAAACGCGAGCAGGAGAACCTGAAGCGCGACGAGAAGAAACAGAAGACGATGTTGACCCAGTTGCAGTCCAAAGAGAAAGACCTCACCAAGAAACTGCAGCAGCAACAGAAACGCGCGGCAGATCTGAATAAGAAGATCGACGACATGGTGCGTAAACAGGCCGAGAAAGCCTCCAAGACCACGTTGACCAAAGAGCAAAAACTGATTGCAGGCGGGTTCGAAGCAAACAAAGGGCGTTTGCCATGGCCTGTCGAGAAAGGTATGATCAGCGGCCATTTCGGTAAGCAGCAGCACCCGGTCTATGCGCAGGTCATCATGGACAACAAAGGTATCTATATCCAGACTACCTCCGGCACCAAAGCACGGGCGGTGTACAAAGGTGAAGTGACCTCCTGCTTCCTCGTCGGCGGCACATACGCGGTCATCATCCAGCATGGTAACTACCGCACCGTCTATTCGAACATCAGTAAGATCAGCGTCAAGCAAGGCGACAAAGTCGAGACCAAACAGGAGATCGGAACGATCTTCACCGACGCCGAACAAGACCAAAAAACGGAACTCTATTTCCAGATATACAAAGACAGAACATTATTAAATCCCGAAGTATGGATAGCAAAATAAAGGTGAAAGGCTTATTCACCGTACTGGTACTCATGGCGCTATTGACCGCCTGCAAGCAGAACAACTGGGCGGATTGGAAGGTGCAGAACGAGTTATGGTTGGAGAACAACAAGAGCGCGGAGGGTGTGCATGTCACGTCCAGCGGCTTGCAGTATAAGATCATTGCGGACCCGACGCCCTATGACGCGTGTCCGAACGTGAACAGCACCATCGTGTGCGATTATAAGCTGAAGCTTATCAACGGCAATCAGATCGATGCCGGTAACAAAGTGGCGCTGAGCCTCGGCAGCACGATCTCCGGTTTCGCGGAAGGATGTCATAAGATTCATAACAACGGTGATATCGAGCTCTATATCCCGGCGTACTTGGGCTATGACCAAACGAAATACGAAGCCGGCGAATATAAGGATGCCGAAGGCTTCGGCACGGAAGGCACCCAGAGTTATATCCCGCCCTACTCAACCCTCATCTACCAGATTCATATATGCGGCGTAACGGATTAATAGTACTCCTTTCAATTTTCATTTTTCAATTTGCACTCTCTTCCTGCCAGGGCCACCCTTGGCGCAGCAGTGTGCCCGCGTACCCTGTGCGCGTGGTGATAGACACCCGTATCGGCAGTTTCGTGCATTTTCAACCGACTGCCCTCGGGTCCCATGTGATCGTCAACAGAGACGGATATTTCCTGGACGGCAAATGGGCGACGAACACATCTGCCATGGATGCATGGGGCTACGGCGGCGTGCTGGTCTATGTCAGCACCTTCGGTTACACCGCCTATGACTTAGCCTGCCCGTATTGCGCCGAGCATGGTAAATGTGTGCCCTGCGAAGTGAACGCCATGTTCGCCGAATGCCCGGAATGCGGCGAAGAATATGATCTGATGTCCGGCTCTGCCACCCCGCAGAAAGGTCGCGCACATGAGACCCTTCGGCCCTTATGGATCGTGAACTCCGACGGACGTATCACCGTCAATCAAATGCAATAACCATGAGTCAAGCGATTATCAGCGAACAGGATCTTTTCTCCATCGGTTTTCTCAAGCGGACGCATAACGACGACCTGCCTGAGTTCGTCTTCGTCAAACGCGACGGTTTGTTCGTGCCCTTCCGTTCTACCGAGATAGCGTCTCTCATGGGCGAAGAGATTTGGATCCAACGCTCGGATATCGAAGATATCGAAGACGGTACACTGGCTTGGCAAGACCTGGTAGGCTTCACCATCACCGACGAGTCCGACACTATCGGCACCATCGCCTCTATCGACGAGTCCACCATCAACACCCTCGCTACCCTCGAAGACGGACGCATGCTGCCGCTGCACGAGGATTTCATCATTGCCATCGACGTGGAGGCCAAGCAGATCGACGTTCGTTTACCTTTTGTGCTATGAGTAAAAAACTAACCACCGCCGAAATGGGTCGCATGGACCTCGACCAATACCGCCAAGCGGAGAAACTGCCGCTGGTCGTAGTGCTCGATAACGTCCGTAGCCAACATAACGTAGGTGCTGTCTTTCGCACCGCCGATGCCATGCGCATCGAACGCGTCGTGCTCTGCGGCATATGCTGCTGCCCGCCGAATCCCGAGATCCACAAGACCGCCCTCGGTGCCGAAGAGTCCGTCGAATGGCAGTATTACAAGGACACACTCGACGCCGTGCATGACCTGCAAGCACAAGGTTACACCGTCTATGCCGTCGAGCAAGCTCATGACTCCGTCACCCTCGAAGAAATCGCCGAACAAATCAAAAATCAAAAATCAAAAATCACCAATTGTCCCAAAATCGCAGTCATTTTCGGACACGAAGTCTTCGGCGTTCAACAATCAGTAGTAGATAACTGCAGTCAATGCATAGAGATACCCCAATACGGAACGAAGCACTCGATGAACGTGTCGGTAACAGCCGGCATCGTCATGTATCGCTTAGCCTCCTCGCTCCGGCTCGCGACAAAGAAGTAGCGATCGCAGCGGTGCAAGCCGGTGCAGATGCCATCTATATCGGCGCTCCGGCCTATGGTGCACGGCAAGCCGCAGGAAACAGCATCGAGGACTTAGCGGATGTGGTCAAATACGCCCACACCTATGGTGTGCAAGTGCTCGTCACGGTCAACACCCTGCTGCATGAGGACGAGTACCCGAAAGCCGTCGAGATGATTCATCAACTCTATGCCATCGGTGTCGATGCACTCATCATCCAAGACCTGCACCTGCTCGATTTCGACCTTCCCCCTATCCGTCTACATGCGTCCACCCAGTGCGACAACCGCACACCCGAACAAGTCGCTTTCTTGCGCGACAAGGGCTTCAAACGGGTGGTGCTAGCCCGCGAACTGAGTATCGACGAGATACGCGCCATACACGAAGCTGTACCTGATATCGAACTGGAAGCTTTCGTCCACGGTGCCCTCTGCGTGTCCTATTCCGGACGGTGTTATATATCCGAAGTGCTGGCGAACCGATCGGCCAATCGCGGAGCGTGTGCGCAGTTCTGCCGCATGGCCTATGACCTGCTGGACACCCACATGAACGAAGTGCTGGATGACCAAGGCCAACCCATTCATCAACGCTACCTGCTCTCGCTGCAAGATATGGACCGAAGTGCGTACCTGAACGAACTCATCGACGCCGGAGTAACCACCTTCAAAATCGAAGGACGACTCAAAGATGCCGATTACGTAACGAACATCACCGCCTACTACCGCGAGAAATTAAATCAAATATCAACAATCAAAAATCAAATATCCAATGGGGCTGAGTACAAAAGAACTTTTGTACCAGACCCGGAGAAGACCTTCCACCGCGGCGGCATCGACTATTTCCTCCATGGCCGCACACCCCACATGGCCAATTGGAGCACCCCAAAGTCCACCGGCGAGTATATCGGCGACGTACTCGAAGTGCACGGAAACACACTTCGTGTGCGACTCAACGAAGGTATCACCCTGCATAACGGCGACGGCCTCACCATGGGGGCAGAAGGCTTCTGTGTCAACGGTGTCGAAGGTAACATCCTCAAGATCAACAAAACCCTAAACGCTAATCCCCTAAACGCTAAACGATTATACCGCAACCTCGACATCGAATTCACCAAATCCCTGCATTCCGAGCGTCGCATCCCCGTCGACATCCTCTTCCGCGAGACCGAAGAAGGCTTTGAACTGAGCTATCATTCCCCTTTCACCTCTCACCTTTCAACTTTCACCTTCCCGCATACTCCCGCGAAGAATGCCGACAAAGCCCTCGACACGATTCGTACCCAACTAACCAAACTCGGCGACACGCCCTACATCGCTCGCGACATCCGGATCGAGAGCCAACCCTATTTTATACCCATTAGCATTTTGAACGAATGGAGACGAAATACGATCATCTGATGACTTGCCGCTACTGCCTCCTGTTCGAATTGGGGCATTGCAGGAAGACCAATCCTTATCCGAAAGATAAGGAACCGCGTTATTTGCGCCTCAAAACAGGAAAGGTGCTGGAACTCCATTTTGACTGCAAAAACTGCCAAATGACCGTGGAATAGACATTTTTTTGCACTTATTAACAAAATTTTTCTTAAAAATTTGCATATTTGCAAAAAAAATAGTACTTTTGCTGCGATTTTATTTTGACACAAATCTATATCCATATGAGAAAGAAAAGTTTTATCTTAACCGCGCTACTCGTAACAGGCCTGTTACTGGGTGCACGCGCTATTGCTAATCCGCCTCTTATCTTAGTGGAAGAGGACGAAGACGGTGTGGAGCAAACGACACTGCCGCAAACGACTACTTCACCAAGCAGTACTGCCACTACTTCTACGCCGACCACTTCGTTCCAGGAAGAGGAGGAAGAACTGTTGCCCATGCCGACCTCTACGCCGAAACAGACACAGACTCCGGCGCAGGACAACAAGAAGAATAAGAATAAAGACAACAAGAAGAATCAACCGGCTGCTACTACCGCTGCACCCGCTGCTACGGCAGGAGGCCTGGTGCTGATTGATGAAGAAGAGGAAGCGGAACGTGCTCGTCAAGATAGCATCCGCCGCGCGAAAGAAGCAGAGGAGGAAGCAGAGCGTCTTCGTCAGGACAGCATCCGTCAGGATAGCATCCGCCGAGCCGAAGAGGCTGAACGTCTTCGTCAAGACAGCATCCGTCAGGATAGTATTCGTCGGGCTCAGGAAGAAGAAGCGGAACGTCTTCGTCAAGACAGCATCCGCCAGGATAGCATCCGTAAAGCCGAAGAGGCTGAGCGACTTCGTCAAGATAGCATCCGCCAGGATAGCATCCGTCGCGTAGAGTTAGAACAAGAACGTGCGCGCCAGGATAGTATCCGCCGGGCCGAAGAAGAGGCAGAGCGTATCCGCCGGGCCGAAGAGGAAGCAGAACGCCGTCGTCAAGACAGCATCGCTAACCTACCGGTGGTTGTGCCTGTCGTAGCACCTGTCGTCGTAGAAGAACCCGCTCCTGCTCCCGAACCGACTCCTGTAGTAGAACCCGAACCTACTCCGGAGCCTGCACCCACATCGGCGCCGAATCATGCTCCTGCACAGCAGACAACCACCGATACGCCTTCGAACCTCGATCAACGTATCGACGAACTGACCAATAAAGTGGATAGCCTGCTCCAACTCGTCAACCAGAAACCTGCACAACAGACAACAGCCCAACCCACCGAGGAAACCCCTGTGCATTGGGATCCGCCACAAGTAGAACCCAAACCTGTAGAGCAAGATACGGTGAAGGTCACCTATATCAACCCTGTTCCGACAGAGAACACCACGAAGGAGACCAAACCCGCAGAGAAACAGCAGGTAGAAACGACTCCCGCACCGAAGAAGAGCGTCTTCCATCGTTACTACGCCCACTCCGGCCGTGACATGCTCTCCATCGTCAGCGTCGGATACTCCACCTATTTCATGGTCGGCCAACCCGCAGGAACATCCTCGACGGCAGATGCCTTCAAACGCCATATAATCAACTTCGAGATCCTCGAATGGCGTGCAAAATGCTTTGGCATGCAGATGTTTAACTTCGAAATGGGTGTCAACACGCCGGACTATGAGAGCCCGATCACACGTTGGCAATTCGAACGCGGAGGTGCGAACACCTTCAACCAACCCGACCCGGACAAACGTATCGAAGCCGACCCGAAGACCATGTGGTTTGCATACAAACCCGCCATCAAGTTCTACATCCCCTGCACCAAGTGGCTGGCCCTCGAGCTCTACGGCGGTGCCGAAGTGGACCTGACCGGACTGTGGTATAAGATCAATTCGAAGTACTACAACGACAATCCGAATATCTCCAACCAGAACTACTTCGTAGGCGCCTTCGGCGGCCTGGGCTTCATGCTCACCGGTGTACCGCCCATCCCGTTGGAGATCAAGGCCGAGTACCGCCATCCGATCCAGGGTAACAAAGTCCTGGTGCCGCAAGGAATCTATATCTCGGCTCAACTGCACATCGCAGCTCCTTTGAAACGAAATAAATACAAATAATCTAATCGATCAAACACAATGAAAAAGAATTATGTTTTTGGCGCCCTGATCGCCGCAATTGCACTTGTTTTTGCCGCTTGTAGCGGTAGTTCCCGCATGGCTAAGTCCACTTCCACGCGTGTTGATTTAGCGACCAGTGTACGTTTCATTCCGTCCATCGCGAACCTCGAGGTACAACCCTCCCACGTCACCGCTACCTTGCATGCCAGCGACCTGGAGTCCCTCAAAGCAGAGGAAATGAAGCAGACCCTCGTGGCCAAAGCGTTAGCCACCGTCAACGGCGACCTCATGCTCGCGCCGCGTTTCACCACCGAGAAAGGTGCTGACGGTAAGATGGTTTCCATGACCGTCACCGGCTATGCCGCTTTCATCACCTCCTTCCGCCCGATGGCCGAAGCGGACGTGTACGAAGAAGTGGGCAAAGAGCTTGCGCAGAACCACCCGACGGACAAACTGGCGCTGAACACCATGACCGTCGCTGATGTCGAGTACACCACCAAGAAAACCATCACCCTCTCGCCGGCTGACCTCGTTGGTAAGAACGAAGAGACTGCCCTCAAACTGGCGAAAGAGCGCATGCTCCGTCAAGAGAAAATGGACGTCCTCTACGGTGTGCAATACTCGATGAAGAATGAAAACGGCTCCCTGACCTCGTTCACCATGACCGCTTTCCCGGGTAAATATGTGAACTATCGTCAGACAACCCTCCTCGAGCAGAAACTGCTCCAACCGGGCACCAAACCCGTCGTTAAGTTCAAGACCATCGCTGCGGATATCCAACCTGTTTCGGCACGCGTGCAGAAGAAATATGGTACCAACAACGCACAGGCCAAGGAGTCGGAACTCAAAGAGACAGCACGAAACACCGTCCTCACCCAGAACAAGGCGGACTTCCTGCTCAACGAGACCTTCTATTTTGACCGCGCTGAGAAAGTGATCACCCACGTGACAATCTGCGGAACGCCGGCTATTTATGCGAACTTCCGTCCGCTCAAGGCCGACGAAGTAGTCGACGTCAAACTCGTACCTATCGCAGGTGATGAGCAAGAAAAACCGAAGAGTTTCTTCGATATCTTCAAGAAGAAATAAATCACCCCACACAAAAAAAAAAATGGCGCTCAACCGAGCGCCTTTTTTTTATTTCACCGCCTTGAAACTCATGTCAAGACTCTTGTAACTGTGCGTCAACGCACCTACGGAAACGAAGTCCACTCCCTGGATCGCGTAGTCGCGGATCGTGTCGATCGTGATACCGCCGCTACTCTCGATCTCCATGTGTCTTCCTGCCGTCTTCTCCCATGCGCGAATCAGGTCCACCGCCTCTTTCGTCTTCGCCGGAGTGAAGTTATCCAGCATGATACGGTCCGGGATATTCGTCGCCAGCGCCTCGTTGATCTCATCGAAATTACGCACCTCGATCTCGATCTTCAACGCCTTACCCTTCTCCTTACAATAATCGCGTGCACGCGTGAGCGCGTTCGTGATACCTCCGGCGAAGTCCACATGGTTGTCCTTCAGCAGTATCATATCGAACAACCCGATACGGTGGTTCATGCCGCCGCCTAACGCCACAGCCTCTTTCTCCAAGTACCGCAACCCCGGTGTCGTCTTACGCGTATCCAGCACATGACAACCCGTGTCAGCAATCAACCGCTGATACTTATCCGCCGTCGTCGCTACACCCGACATACGTTGCATGATATTGAGCATCGTCCGCTCGATCTGCAGCAGACTCAACTCCTTGCCGTACACCTTAAACGCGATGTCGCCGGGCTTCACATGGTCGCCGTCATGCAAGAACTGCTCAAAGCGGCACTCGGGATCAAAATAATTGATAATCTCTTTCGCCACTTCCACACCGGCTAACACACCCGTGTCTTTGATAATCAATTGCTGACAACCCATCTGGGTCGGCGGTATACAACTCAGCGACGTGTGATCGCCGTCGCGGATATCCTCTTCAAACCAAATAGCAATAAGCTTGCGAAGTTCTTCTTTTTTCATAAATTAACGATTTTGCGATGCAAAATTACACTTTTTTTTGCATATGTGCAAATTTTTCACTAATTTTGCAGCGTGAAAATGAAATTATATACTGTTTTAGCCCTATGCTGCCTCTCTTTAATCACGATGGCGCAAGGGAAAGTGCAGCCAGACAGTCTGGCTGTTTCAACGGATAGTGTACGCATTCCCTTGAACGTCCGCGCCGCCAAAGCGGAGTTGAAACAAGCGCGGCTGGATGTGAAGGAGGCCAAGCAGGAACTGAAGGAAGCCAAAGCCGAGAAACGGCACCAACGGCAAGTCATGGAATACCGAAACGAGATCCGTCTCGGATGGGGTGACCAGATCTTCGAGACCCTCATGTGGCATAACCCCACCAGCTACACCCTCACCATGCCGACGGGTTACCGACGCACCTACAAGGAGAACTACCGTTACCACCAGCACCTCTGGCTGGAGTACCAGCACCATTTCAACCATTGGTTTGCCCTCGGTGCGATGGTCGATATGAGCGAAGTGGCATGGGATAACGTCGAGCGCAACGGACAAGGTATCGAGCAGAACCGCACCAAGAACCAGTATTTCTACAACGCGGTCATCATGCCTACCATCCGCTTCACCTATTACCGCCATCCGAATGTCAACCTCTACTCCGGCCTCGGCGTCGGAATGGACATCAACGGCGGAACGGAGACCAATGCCCAAGGACATCACACCGACATCGGAGCCGCAGTCAACATCACCGTCTTCGGCGTCAGTGCCCACTATAAACGCTTCTTCGCTGCCGTCGACTTCGGCGGCATGTACGCACTCAAAAATGCCAATTGTATCTTCCTCGCCTCCTCTCGTATCATCACCGCGAGCATAGGCGTCAAATTCTAACGATATGAAAAAATATCAAATATCAAATATTAAATATCAAATATCATTATTATTTTTCGGAATAATAATGCTCGCGTCCTGCCAATTCCACCCCGACCTCTCCGTCGACTTCACCGACCTGCAGAACGCCCATGGCACGAAGTTCAACGTACTCCGTGTCCAGGAGACCGACCTCACCAACAGTCTGCCGTACAACTGTTTCTTACCCGACGGCACGCCGATCTCCGAATATTCCGAAGCAGCCGAACCTGCCCATAGCCCCGACGGACCACGCCGCACCAGTAGTGTCACAGGAACGGCTATCATGCAGGAGATACTCAAATATAGCAACCAGAACACCGCCATCGAGATCGTCGGCACCTACCCCAGCTTCGATGGTGACTGGAACGATATCACCCTCTCCGGCAAAGTCATCCTGCCTAAGAACGGGCGACCCAAACGACTCATCCTCGTCAGCCACTACACCGTCGGATCCAATGCCGAAGCACCGTCAAACTGCTTCTCGCTCGAAGGTATCCTCGTCAAACAAGGTTACGGACTCATCATCCCCGACTACCTAGGCTACGGCGTCACGGTTGATCAGATACACCCCTACCTCGTCATGATGGAGACGGCTTTCCATGTCACAGATATGTATTTCGCCGTCAAGGAATGGCTCAAAGCCGTCGATCGCGCACCGCTGCATGACGACATCTACCTCATGGGCTACAGCCAGGGCGGTGCCACCACCATGGCCGTCGAGTACCTCATCGAATCGGCCTATAACGACCCTGCCGACTCGCTCTACATCCCCATCCATCGCGTCTTCGCAGGAGGTGGACCCTACGACGTCAAAGCGACCTACGAGCGCTTCGTCAACACCGACACAGCCGGTTACCCCGTCGCTGTACCCCTCGTCTTACAAGGTATGATCAAAGGCAACAACCTCAATATCGAACTCTCCGACATGATGCAGGGATGGCTCTGCGATAAGATGGACGAATGGGTCAATAGCAAGAAATATACCACGGCGCAAATCAATCGACTCATCAACACCCGCGTGTCGCATGAGATACTCACCGAAGAGGCCATGAACCAGACATCCGAGAAAGTGGCAGAACTGTACAAGGCCATGACCGAAAACTCCGTCGTCTCCTATAACTGGCAACCCAAAGCCTCCGTCTATATCATGCATTCCATGGACGACGAGACCGTGCCTTACACCAATGCCACCAGCGCAAAAGATCGCTGGCGTAATGCCAACATCACCTATAACTTCGGCCACTACGGCAGCCATGTCGCTACCTGCGTCCGCTTCCTCTTTGCCGTCCAATCCCTCCTCGACCAGGAAGAAAAAGAAAGGAGTATATATGAGTAATATAAAGATTAAAGGTGAAAGGTTAAAGGTGAAAGGGTTATTGTATCTCCTTTCAATTTTCATTTTTCAATTTTCACTTCCTGCATGTAGCCCCGAAGCCAAATGGTACACCGACGACGTCGAGATAACCATGGACGTCCATACCGTCTCCGCTGGCTTCGTCGAGTGCCATTTCACCACCAGCAAAGACGCCTATTACCTCGTCGCATGCGAAGAAGTGCGCGACGACTACAACCCTCTCGAGCACCAGAAAGCCTTCATGACCCTCGCGCTCGACTCCGCCAACGTCGAGTACCTCGCCTGGCGGAACAGCCTCCTCAAGAAAGGTGAGTTTAACATAGCGCCCTTCTCCAGCCATGCCCTCCAGTATGGTAACGTCAACTTCTTCTTCACCGGACTCCTGCCCGACATGGACTATTGGATATACGCCTTCGTCGTCAACCCCGATAAGATGACACCCGCCGGCAAACTGTACCTCCAGCGCGTAACCACCAAAGATGAGAGCATCATGGACGTCCATTTCGACTACCGCATCAAAGGGCTGTGGGATTATATCTACCCCGTGGACACCACCGGCACTATTTGCGATAAGTTCCCTTATATCGCCCGCACCGTGGATAGCCTCACCATCGCGCAGGACTCTATCTTCCCCAACGATCCCAAGCTCTATTTCATGGGATGGGCACTCAACTGCTTCCTCGACAAGAGCCAGGCACACGTGCTCTATGGCGTACACGCAGCCGAGAACGACGGATGGTCCACCGAGACCGCCTTCGAAGAAGGAAACACCTACTATACCGCCATCAGCGGATACGACGGCAGCTTCAAGCAACTAACGATATATAAGTTCACCTGGACCGGCGACTCATGTAATTATTTCTTCCATGACACCGACTCCGCGAACATCGTCTTGCAAGCCAACCCATAGCACATGAAGATCACCCTGCTCGTTGTCGGTAAGACCACCGACCCACGCCTCGCTTCGCTCATCGATGAATACCGGCAACGGCTCACCCATTATGTGCCGTTCGACTTCGTCGTGCTGCCGGATCTCAAAAATGCCAAGTCCCTCACCGAAGAGCAGGTCAAGACCGCCGAAGGCGAAGCCATCCTACGATTCCTCACGCCGGCCATGGAGGTCATCCTCCTCGATGAACACGGACGCGAGTTCCGCTCCGTCGAATACGCCGACTGGCTGCAAAAGAAGATGGGAGCCGGACGAGACCTCACCCTTGTCATCGGCGGACCATACGGCTTCTCCAAACCCGTCTATGACCGCGCCGACGGCAAACTCTCCCTCTCCCAAATGACTTTCTCCCACCAGATGATACGAATAATGGCCATTGAGCAGCTCTACCGCGCAATGACCATCCTTCGACACGAACCCTACCACCATGAGTAGGCCTAATAAATCAGGTATTTGTATAGACTCGGGTATTTCTCCGCGGTCACACTTAACTTGATATATTTCTTGCAATATTCCTTCATCTTCCCGTTGATATCCGGTTCTTTGATATTGTACAGCCGCACCCATTCCGGACCTAATACAATCAACTGATCTACCGTTTGACGTAAGAACTGCTCCTCTTTCTTATCGTAGTCCTTCTCCGTCATCGATCCTATATTCACGATGTCCACAGCCATGGTCTCCACCAGGCCGTGCACGAACTGCAGATAGTCGTTATACGTCATCTGTCGTAACTCATCCAGACACGCCTGCGGCTGACTGCTCTTCACATCCGGTATATGCTTCACCCAGTTTCGAGCCGCTTTCTCGCACTCTTTACCGAACGGTAACTTCTTCGCGCGGATCTGCATAAACTCCTCCTCCGTCAGCGGTTCCAACAGGTTCTTCTTGCATACATTGATCGTTCCCGGAGGAACCGGTTTCGTCGGGTCTTGCGGCTGCGTCAGGTCCCATGTGTCACCTATCTTCACTTCCGGATCTTCCGGCTCCTGCGGCTCCTGCGGTTGATGCGGATTCGGTTGTTTATTGATCAACTGATTGATCCACCCTTTACCCTTACCCGGGTTCGGTTGCGGCTTCGTTGTCGGTTCCGGCTTAGGATCGCCAACCCACTCATCCACAGGCGGCTCCGGCTTATTCGGCTCCGGTACATCTACCTCCTCATCGTCCTCTTCGTCCTCATCTTTCTCCTCTACCGCCGGACCATCCGTGTCACAACGCACCGAGCGGTTGTAATACACGTTGATAGCCGACACGATAACCGTACTCGTGTTCTTCGCATCCGTGGACTCTACCGAGATATGAAACTTATCGTTTTTGCCGCGCCAGTCCACGTCCCAAACCAGCATGTTCGGCGCTACTTTCGCCTTGTAATCACCGTGAAAAACAGGAAAATTACCGGTCTTTGTCTCAAACGTCACATACGCCGGATCCAAAGTACCCGAGGTGTACACCAACTCCACGCGCGTGATCGCACCCTTGAACGGTGTCTTGTTGCTGATACTGAAATTGGAATCCCAGCACCCGTAGTTGCAATCCACACGTATCTGACCCGTCGTCGGATTCCATTGGTTGATCGCCCACTCCATGCCGTCCGGTAAACTCACTGTTGGATAAGAACTCACCCATCCGTTCTCATTGACCTCCTCGGCATACGCCGGCTGAACCAGCGAAAGGCTGTATTTCACCACCTTCGCCTCCATCCGACCCATTCCAACCATCACCACCAGGCCCAATAACAATGTGCGTAATTGTATGTGCATAAGATAGAAAAAAAATGTATTTTTGGTATTTTTGCTGATTATTGATTTAAAGCTCGCAGAGCTAAGGGCTACCTAACCCGTATCTTCTGCCCGATCTGCAGCACCTTCGTCTCCTTGATCCCATTCAGCGAGCACAACTTCTTCACCGTCGTACCGTATTTCTTGGCAATACCGCTCAGCGTGTCGCCGCTCTTTACCTTATGGTATTTCATCGCAGCCTGCTCCGCCTTCTTCTGCTTCATCGCCTTGATGCCGATCACGTACTCCTCGCTGTTCTTCAACTGTCCCGTCGTGAAATCCACGAAGCTCGCCGGGTTCATCGCCTCACCTAAATAACGGATCTCCCAGTGCAGGTGACTACCCGTCGAACGACCCGTGTTACCGCCTAAACCG
>JAFXYK010000014.1 GCA_017541805.1 Paludibacteraceae bacterium | reverse complement strand
GTAGCCGCGTTTGTCACGTATATACACATATAGGTCGTCTTTCGCAGCGTAGTACTGCCAGTCGTCATCCCACATCTTCGCCAATGCCATGCCGATATAGATCATCCACCCGAGCGATGCAAGCGGATAGTTCTGAAACTCACGCACTCCGTCGGGGATATACGCATTCGCAATCGCCTCCCATTTGTCCTCCACATCAGGACATTCCGGTAGCCGTTCATCAATCTCATTCACGCTCAGCAAGTACTGCTGTAAGTCGCCATGTATCTGTTCTTCAAATTTTTCCATTATATTGTCTTTTGGTAAGCTTATCTCAATAGTTTGCTTATCTGTTTGTCGGTTGCGTGCGGAAGGATGGTATGCAAGTGATCGGACATCAGCCGATACGATTCCTCCGGCGAGCAATCAACAAAACACGAGTCCTTGCCATAAAGCCGTTCTGGAGTAGTGAGTAACGACCATCCCCAACCGTATTCACGATTATGCTTGTCACGCGGATAGACGAAATCTTCCGTCACCACCCGCGTTGCCATCTGAAGGCGCGTCACATAGCCGTCGAACTTGCTCCGCATCTTCGGACCGGAGAAGCCACATGCCGCACGCAAGTCGCGGTTGATGATACTATCCTGTTCGCAGAGCGTCTGGTAGATGATACCTTCTATACTGCCGTCCTCCGGCATGTGATAGAGACTGCGGCGCCAGTTGCAGAAATGCGGCCACCACGAGCGACTGATAAAGCCGGCCTTGCCGTTGAAGAACTTGCCATAGACACAATCACTCTCGTTGATGATGATGCCCTTCCATTTCCATAACGGCCAGTCCCATCCTCCGTCCGGAAAGACGACGTAACGGCATTCCTCGTCCGCCATCTCTTCTGCCGAATAGCCGGATATGCCGCTCACCAAAAGCGGAAGGAATCCGAGCTGTTGGATGAGTTCTATCATCTGCTCGCAACTATGTATCTCGTAGCGAAGCATGACTGCTTATCGTTTCCATGCGCCGACCACTTTGCCAAAATAAGCGGTGTGGATGCCTGCGCCGAAGTTCTCATAAAAATCATGCATGTGCTGCGAACGGAAATCGTCTGCCGTCTGATGGAACACCGTCATTATCTCGCATTCGATAACCGTCTTGGCTTCCTCATAGTACGGCGTGCCGTTCTCCGTATAAGCGATATGCAGCCCAAGCGCCTCCGTCTTATCGCCGTCACGACCGCTATGCGTACCGAGGTAGCGAGGTATATCCGGATTGTCAAACTCCATGAGCGTGAAACGCGGATACTTCTCCAAGTACCCGTGCGTATAACGAGCCGGAGCGACAAAGACCGTCACGATCGGACACTCGTAGCCAGTATAGTTACCGAGCGTACCCCAGCCAATCGTCATAGCATTGGCATTCGCGCTATCGCCGGACATAATCACTTTTGCGCCCGTGAAGAACGTAAAGGCATTGCCCGTAAACTCCTGTTGAACATTAAACGGTTTCAACTCATTATTCGTGTCGGCTTTCTGACAGCTAACCATTGTCATCGCTACTGCGAACAAGAGAAATAAATACTTATTCATATCGTTACAATTTGATTTCCATTCCTATTTTTTGTGGGTGCATACCCATGTTTTGATAGAAGCGAATCGCTGAGTCGTTACCTTCCCACACGTTGAGTGTGACGGCATGGCAGCCTATCGACTTGGCATAGTCGCGCACGAACTCAAACAAGGCGCTACCGATATGCTTGCCACGCGCCGCTTCGTCCACGCACAGGTCATCAATATACAAAGTCTTGCGGTATTGCAACAAACGATCCTCTTTCACTTCCGTTATCTGACAGAACGTATAACCAAGCACTTCACCGTCGTCATACACAAAGATAGGTTTAGTCTTGTCTTCGAGCAACATAGCTAACTCCTGTTCGTCATACTTGGTAGTGTCCGGTTTGAATAGATCCGGTCGCAAACGATGGTGCACCATATCTACCTGATGCAGCAAGTCGATGAGACGCGGAATATCCGCCACGGATGCTTGTCTGATAGTATTTGTGTGTGTCATATCAAATCGCTTACTTCTAATGGTACATAGTTTATCAGGTCTTGCGGAGTGAGGCGGAGTTGCATACCGCGCTGACCGGCAGAGACGTAAATCTTCTCATGCAGCAGACAGGTCTCGTCGATGTACGACGGGAATGGTCTTTTCATACCTATCGGACAACAACCGCCACGGATATAACCGGTGAGCGGCAGCAGTTCTTTCTGCGGAATCGGTTTGCAGGACTTATTGCCACTGGCACGAGCCGCTTTCTTCAGGTCCACCTCACACGCACCCGGCACGACACATACAAAATGCTTGGTCTTATCGCCCTCCAGTACGATGGTCTTGAATACGGCATCCACGTCCTCGCCTAACTGCTCCGCTACGTGTGTAGCACTCAAGTCCGACTCATCCACCTCGTACTCAATCAACTCATATGCGATCCCTGCCGCATCGAGCAATCGACACACATTCGTTTTCTGTATCTTCTGTGCCATTAGTTAATCTCTTCCAATGCGCCGGTAAATAGTCCATATCTCAATGCCCTCTTATAAATTGCCCTTCTGGCTGGTATTCAAGACAACAACTATCCTCCTGCTGCTCCTCGTCTATCGCTTGTTGTTGCTGCGCTATGTATTCGTCGTAAGTCATAATAATTCTGTCAATCTATCTTCCCGAATAATCTTCGGCGCGCTTTTGCCTGCCAGCACAAAGACCTTCTTTCCGTCGCGATAGATATGCAGTTGCCGTGAACGGACAACAGCCGTCAGCGTCGGGTCGTTCTCTATCTGCTCACGGATAGCGCAATACTCGCCATCCGGAGCGAATAGTTTCCGCTGCAAGTGCGAGCACATGTTTGTAGTGTCAATTTTCATTTCTCTTTAGTACAATAATTCGGACGCAAAGGTACAAAAAAAATCCCACTTATACAAGAAAAAGTTTAGTTTTGTAACGAAAAGAACCCATTTTATGGGAAATGACATAGAAAAACGAACTCACAAGAATAACTTGTGGGTTCGCTTTGATAATCATCCACGAATAGTAAGGTGGACGGGTGTGTGACGTTGCCAGGCCTTTTTGAGGCGTTCGTAGAGACGGTCGTAGGTGGCTTGGGATTGGGTGACGAGACCGGGGATTGTGTTTTGTCCGACTATGATCTCGCCCAAGGTGCTTGCTAAAGCACCATCGCCATGCCTAAAAGGATTGTTGTCCAGTTCGACCGAATACGTGCTGTTGGGCTTGTGGCGTGTGGGGTGTTCGACCGTGTCACAGATACGTTTGCGGTTGATATACAGGTGCCCGTCTATGCCCCAAGGCTTGTGTTCTTGTCTGATAATTATAATTTCCATAACTTTTAACTTTTAACTTTTAACCCGGAGCGTCCTTCCGATGAAACGGAAGGAAGACCGTGTCCGCTCCGCCTAGAAAGGTTCATCTAATATTTCCCAACATCAGGCACGAGTACTCTTGGAGGACGGCATCTTGGAAATACCTTGTCTCCGGCACATCACCTGTAGCGTATGCTCCTTCGCTTACGCGCATCCTAATCGATGCCGCGATACACATGCCTTGCGAGAGTTTGAGCGGATCGTTACCCAGCCATGTCACGAGGTACGCATCCTCATACGGACCACCCTGTTCACGGAGCACCAACTGTTGTTTGATCATCTGAGTGCCGTCACTCTTGGTGATTGTTTGCGGCTCACAGACATTCACTATTCTAAATATATTTTTCATTTCTTTTCTGCTTTCATTTTTCAATTTTCAATTTCCTAAACGTGTCTTTGTCGATGGCTTCAATTACGCGCAGTTTCTTCCATTGGGAGAGGAAGACCTTAACAGGCGTAGCTTTGCCTTGTTGTTCAAGGAGCGCACGCAGTTGTTCACGGTTGAATGTGTCGGTCAGTTGGTCATAGAGGATGTTCCTCGGACCGGGTCTATTCTCGTTCTCACGCTTGGTGTTCAGTTCCTCAAACCGTTTGCCCCAGCGCTCCAACATACCGTCCAGAATATAGTCAGCCATGAAGAGGTAGATCTGACGGACACGCTTCTGGATGATCTCAGGAGAGAGAGCGTTTTCTAACTCATAGAGGTACTGACAGAGTGCCGCGACACGGAAGGCGGAAACGGAAGAACGTTTGCGGAATACATCGAGAGAACGACTGCCGCTGAGGGATGCTTCTTTGCCCTTGGTCCTTACCCATTGGCAGACAGTCTTGTCGAGCCATTGGGTGTCCAATGTGACCGTCGGTTGCAAGCCTCCATCCTTGTCGTAGGTCTCGTTCATCAACCGGTCAAGCATAGCGTCTATGCGGGCTTTCTGTTCCGGCGTATAGGGTTTGAAGAGTGCCCCATCTTCGCCTAAAGTCTCGTCCAGACGGCACAAGATAGTTCGCGTGATGTTACCGCCTTCGATAGCTTTCCTGTCGAAATACTCGTCAATCGCCGAAGGCGTCGCACAGAACATCGAGCAGATATTGATGTCCACAATTGCGCTATAACTGTTGTCCGACGCAAAGTCGATACCGAACTGACTACCGAGATCGTAAGCCGTACGCATGATGGTTCGGAGGTTCGAATAGCCGTTCTTACCGGCATCTGTTACTTGGGCTAACTCCTCGGCAAACATCCAAAACGTGAGGGTGTCGCCATAGACTCGTTCGTACATGTCGGCACGCTTGGTAAGGACGGTTTTGGAGATGGTTGGCGGTACGACACGAATGGTCGTTTCCGGTTCTTCCTCCAGTTTCTCATTCGCCTTACGACGCTTGCGTTTGTCGCGGTACTCCTGTTCGAGCCGACGCATGGCTTTGTCGCGCGCTTTGAGGGTATCGTTCATGATGAGTCCTTCGATGTCGGCAGCAAATGACTTACCCGAACTCTGCGCACCCTCAATCAGCACCTGCAAAAGCAGGGCACTCAGGCGCGAGTCGAAGAAGTACTTGAGTCGTACTCGTGGGCACATAGCGCATAGCGCAGCCAGACAAGCTATGAAAGCAGCTACCTTGCGGTTCTTTGGCGCGTTCCCCACGACCTGCCGGATTATCTCCGGCAATTCGTGGTCTTT
>JAFXYK010000106.1 GCA_017541805.1 Paludibacteraceae bacterium | reverse complement strand
ACGACCGCATTTTTCACGCGAGTTGTCGGCCGAAAAGCCAAGTATTCCGGGTGCTATCGTCTAGTGGCCTAGGACAACGGCCTCTCACGCCGTAAACCCCGGTTCGAGTCCGGGTAGCACTACACAAGGCTTGAAAATCAAGCAGTTACGAGAGTAACGAACTAAAAGACGAACTATTTTTACAGTAGTTCGTCTTTGTTTTTGGCTGATCCAACTTATTTAACATAAATAACCCGCTGAGAATCGGCTGAAAATAACCGATGTGGATAATGGGTTGGAATATCCGCTTATTTTCGCATTTGGAAAAAGCCTGTTCCGGAAGCATCGATCACCATAGTAAACTTTCAGTAAACTTTATAGGTAACCTATAGCTAACCTATTAGCTTACCTACACGCTAACCTACGCACGTACCTTATTTTTATCGGGCGCGTGTACGTGTGTGCGGAAAGAAAAGAGACCCTTTCGGCAACTTATCGGCCAGAGATGGAAAATATCGTAGCCATGATGGAAATTCTGGAGGCATTACTCGCAAAAATCGTGCATGGAACGGAAATCGATGTTTTCGGAACGAAATCGACAATGATTGGAACGCAAAAGCCATGATTTGGAACAGAGGTGCATGAAAACCGTGTCGGATCACAAAAGTAGCCGAGCGTTTCACAACGACCGGCTACCCCCATTAAAAACTAAGCTTATGAACGAAAAACAGCATCCGCTTCACAGCGTTTTATCTCAAGTAGTCATTGACTTCCTTAACGAACGATTCAAAGTCGCGGCACACGACGCACTTGGCACCCTCGCGTGTGAGGAATCCCATCGTCTCTTTCTGGTTCTGCGAGACGCGTCCGGCTTTGCCTGCTTTCATCTCGATATAGAGCGCATGATAACCCTTGCGTGCCATCGGGATGTAGAGGTCAGGCATCCCGGACCACACGCCCTCTGCGATGAGTATCTGCGCTTCAATGGTCTTCCGATATCCACCGTTGGGCACAGCGGTTATCAGATAGTGCGGCCACGGGTACTGCGTACGGAACCATCGTACGCAAGCGATCTGCAACGAGGATTCAGGATGTCCCCGATGCACTTTTGGTTTCTCGTCGGCAGTTCCTGCAGGTGATTTACGCTGCATCGCTTGGAACTCCGCTACCGACATTCTTACTTTTGAACCGTTCTGCATATTCGTCTAATTCTTCTTTCTCGGTTGCCGTGATGCGCTCACCGGCGCACAACTTGGCGTATATAGCCGAGGCATGTTCTACACTAATCATAATTCTTCTGGCTCGAACCATTCTTCGCAAGCAGGTGTGTCACCGGGAATACTGGAGTCATCTCCTAACAACAGCGTGCGTTTGATGCACGAGTTATCGAATCCCAGGCACCACCAGTTGCATTCCGAACAATGGTGATTCTCATTCTCTGGCATTATTCATCCTTTCCGATTCTTCTGCTACGTACGCATCGATCTCGCTGAACAGGTAGCCTGCAAGGTAAGCGTATGCTTCATCGCTGTCCTCACTATGCCGCAAGCCGCGTGATTGTAGGATGTGGAAAACTGCGTGCCATATCTCATGCACCATACATCCGTAATCGTCCACGCTCTTTGGCCACATCGGTAGCCATAGCAGACGATAGTCACCATCTTGCGAGTACATACCGCGCAGCTCTTCCGTGTGCTGCTTCCAATCGTCGATATAGTGCTCCGGCTGACCGTCGAGGCTCATCGCCTTGGCACATTCATCGAGCGAACCAAAGAACACGTGCAATCGGGTACGATACACCGGAATCTCTATCTTCAACGTCTCTTTCATAAACTAACCGATTTCGGTGGGTTTACTCAAACTCTCCGTGGCGTAACTTGAGGCGGTAAGCGATCCGGACGAAGCCGAAGGCATGTGACAGCAGCCACTCCTCACGCTTGCGTACTTGGTTCAATTCACGTTGCAGTTTCGCACTACGTTCTTGCTCTTGCTCGTACAACACCTGATAATTCGGTTTCGTGGCTACAAAGCGGCCATTCGCATCTCTTTTCTGGTCCATATTGATGAAGATTAAAAATGTACTCTCGTTAAGATTCGCAAGGAGGTCAGTTTGCCTCGAAGCGTCGATTCGTCTGCCTTGACGTATCAAATTTTAAGATTTACGGCTTCATGGCATAGAGTATCAGACCCATCCAAAGCAGTCCTACTCCTACCACGAACAGCACCAATTTCAAAAATTCCTTGTTACTCATGCCTTGTTTATATATCAAACACTATTTAACGATTTTCCTTGATTCTCTTGCACATATGCGGAAAAAGTTGTACCTTTGCCGCTTGAATTGACGTATGTCATTCAAAAAAGTTACGCGAGAGGTCGATCGAGCTATTACATAGCATGTGATGCAAGTCACATTTCCCTCCGCCAGGGTGGGAGCAATCTCGCCCTTTTTGATTGTTACCAACAAAAAAAACATACTCATATGAAACGATTTATCTATTTCATGCCACTACTGGCCATCGCGCTCTTCGGGTGCAAGGGTAACGATGAACCGCAAAACACCCAGAAGCAACAAATCACCTTCAAAGTCTCCGCTTTCGAGCAGACCACCGAGCCGATGAACAGCCCGCGCCGCGCGCCGCAGGCGACTATCCTCGATGATGAAGGTGGCACCGCTCTCACCGACCTCTATGTCTTCGACGGCAGCACCCAACTCGTGCATCAAGCATATGCCGATGACAATGCCGCTTTCGGTACCGTGACGCTGAATCTCACGCACGGCAATCACAACCTGTCCTTCATCTGCACCCGCAGCACCGGCATTACGGTTGAGAACGGTGTCATGGCGTTCGGCAGCATCCGTCCGACCTTCGGCAAGACGCTCGCACTCAACGTCACCGGCAGCACAGGCGCACAGAACCTACAACTCGACCGTATCACCGGAATACTCTACATCACTATCAACGACGAGTTCCCAGCAACCGCCAACCAGATCGAGTTCGTCCTGTCGAATAAGTACAACTCCATCAACGTGGCTTCTCTGCTCGGTGTGAACGGTGCGGAGTGGTCGCAGAAGGTCTCATGTACCTCCAAGGTTGGTCAAAGCGGCGTGCAGTACAACTTCAACACCATCTGCCCGAGCCTCACCGAAGAGTACACC
>JAFXYK010000105.1 GCA_017541805.1 Paludibacteraceae bacterium | reverse complement strand
GTCGGACGCTTCGCTTTCTGCCAGCCTGACGCAATACAACGCCCTGCTGCTGCAACGCATGCGTATCTTACGTACGGCGACGGATGACAACCCCGTCATCGAGCAGATGAATGCCCAATTGGCATCCATGCGCGCGAACATCATCGAGACCATCGGTTCGGTACGCGAGAGCCTGAAGATCCGTCAACGCAGCCTGCAACTACAGGAGTCGAAGTTCGATCGCCAGATCAAGAATGCACCGGTGCAGGAGCGTGAATATGTGCGCGTCGTACGCCAGCAGCAGATCAAAGAGAGTCTGTATCTCTTCCTGTACGAGAAACGCGAAGAGAACGCATTGATGTTGGCGGCAACCGCTATGCCGGCGAAGATCATCGACCTGCCGGAGAAAGATGTGAAGAGCCGAAGTCCCAAACTGCCGTATGTGCTGCTGTTGAGCCTTCTGCTGGGCCTCTTGTTACCTGCCCTCATCATCTATATCTATCGTTTGTTCAGCAATAAGATCACCGATGTAAAGGACTTCGAGCAAAGCATCCATGCGCCGCTCTTGGGACAAGTGGTGAAGAACAGCCGTAATGTACATATCGCCATCCACGAAGGAGAGTCCACCGTGTCGGCAGAACTGTTCCGCTTGATTCGTACGAACCTGAAATTCATTATTCCGGCTGAGGCTAAATCACCGGTCATCCTGGTGACCTCGTGCATTAGCGGAGAAGGTAAGTCGTATGTGGCTAGCAACACCGCCCTCTCGCTCGCGATGTTAGGAAAGAAAGTGGCACTCGTTGGCATGGATATCCGCCAGCCGATGTTGTCCGTCTATTTCAACCTCAGCATTAAAGGGCACTTGACGGACTATCTGGCTGAACCCGATGTGACGATAGACGATATCATCGTACCGAGCGGTGAACACCCGAACCTGGATATCATCCCTTGCGGCACAATACCGCCGAACCCGGCAGAGCTCTTGCAGTCGGAGCGCGTGGATGAACTGTTCGCCGAGTTGCGTAAACGCTATGATTATATCCTTGTGGACAGCGCGCCGATAGCGATGGTCAGCGATACCTATCAACTCGATCGCATCGCCGATGTGACGCTCTTCGTATGCCGGTATAAACATACGCCGACGGATATGATCGATTATATCAACCGTGTCATCGAGCAGAAACGGATGCATAACCCCGCGTGCGTGCTCAATGGCGTCAAATCAGCCAATGCCGGATACGGCTACGGTGCGAAGAAGAAATAAATGATCGTTTGTGTAGCAGAGAAACCGTCCGTAGGGGCCTATATAGCCAATGTGCTGGGGGCTAACCAGAAGAAAAACGGATATTTTGAAGGAAACGGGTACCAAGTGACCTGGACCTTCGGGCATCTCTGCGCCTTACTCGACCCGCAGGAATATACGGACCAGTGGAAAGCATGGAGTCTCAGTTCGCTGCCGATGATTCCGCCGCGTTTCTCTATCAAAGTGAGTGGCGACGAAGGGGTTCACAAACAATTCAATGTCATCAAGAGTCTAATCGACCAGGCCGACGAGGTGATTAACTGCGGCGATGCCGGGCAAGAAGGAGAGTTGATCCAGCGATGGGTGTACCAGCAGGCCGGATGCAAGTGTCCGGTGAAGCGTCTGTGGGTTAACTCGCTGACCGAAGAAGCCATCAAGGACGGTTTTCAGAAACTCAAAGATCAATCGGAATACCAGCACTTGTACGAAGCAGGCATGATGCGCGCGATAGGCGACTGGCTGCTGGGTATGAACGCGACGCGCGCGTATACTATAAGGTACGCGAAAGGAACGGGACGCGACCGGCAAGTGCTGTCCGTAGGACGTGTGCAGACGCCGACACTGGCGCTCGTCGTCAAACGGCAAGCGGAGATAGAGCACTTCGTGCCGCGCACCTATTGGGAACTGAAAACCAAATACCGCGATACCTTGTTCAGCGCGCAGATACCCGTGGAGGAAGGCGAGTACGCCATCACGTCCGAAGAACAGGGACAGGCACTCGTGGACAGCATCAAGGATGAACCGCTGACGATCACCAGCGTGGAGAAGAAGAAAGGGCTTGAGTATGCACCGAAACTGTATGACTTGACGTCGCTGCAGGTCGATTGCAATAAGAAATATTCGTTCTCCGCCGAGCAGACGCTGCAACTCATTCAGTCGCTCTACGAGAAGCGGTTGACGACTTATCCGCGTGTGGATACCACCTATCTGAGCGATGATATCTTCCCCAAAGTGCCAAGCACCTTAGCCGGCATCAAGGATTATTTCCCGCAAGTGGCTCCGTTGATAGGCGCCAAGTTGCCGAAGTCGAAGAAGGTGTTCGATAATTCGAAAGTAACCGACCACCATGCGATCATCCCTACGGGGCAACGTCCGGAAGGAATGACGGCGGACGAGAAGAAAGTGTATGACCTGGTGGCGCTGCATTTCATTGCGGTGTTCTATCCGGAATGCGAAGTGAGCAATACCACAGTCCTCGCCAAAGCCGGTGAGATGGACTTCAAAGTGACAGGCCGCGAGGTGATCAAACCCGGATGGAGAGTAGTGTTCGACAATGATCGTTCGCAGAGCGAACTCAATGAGGAGAATGATGCGAATGATGAAAATGCCAAATCCCTTCCTTCTTTCACGAAAGGGGAGAGCGGGCCTCACGAACCGCTGCTGAAAGAGAAGACGACCACGCCGCCGAAGTATTACACCGAGGCTACATTGCTGCGTGCGATGGAAACAGCCGGCAAGACAGTCGAGAACGATGAACTGCGCGAGGCAATGAAAGAGAACGGAATAGGTCGTCCTTCCACACGTGCCGCCATCATCGAGAAACTCTATCAACGCAAGTATATAGTCAAGCAAGGTAAGTCCCTTCGTGCGACCGAAGTGGGTATTGACCTGATTCATACCATCATCTCTCCGCTCCTTAAATCCGCCGAACTTACCGGTCTCTGGGAGAAGAAACTGCGAGAGATAGAGCGCGGCGAATATGCAGCTCAGGATTTCCTGAACGAACTCAAAGAGATGACCTCCGGCGTCGTTCGTGACGTGAAAACGAACAAGGCAGGTATGCTCTGTCCGGTGTGCCGGCAAGGTCTCGTCATTCGCGGTAATACACGCTACGGATGCTCCCGTTGGAGGGAGGGTTGCACCTACGCAGAGCCGTTTTGACAAGTCAATTTAGCAAAAAAGTGTATTTGTATACAAATTGCGTCAATTTTTCCACATAAGATTGACGTTTTTTGTGTAATTTTGCACCCGAATTGATGAAATCAACTCAAAATTATTATAAACACAAACAAATTCTCTTATGAAACTGACTTTCAGTACACTCCGTACCATGATGCTTTCAGCACTGCTTTTGTTGGGCATGGCTGCTGAGGCGCGTGTGGTCACAGGAGTCGTTAAGGACCAAACAGGTGAGACGATTATCTCGGCCACCATCATGGTTCAGGGTACCACAATCGGTACTGTAACGGATTTCGATGGTAACTATTCGATCGAAGTTCCCGATGGTGCGACAACGCTCGTCTTCTCTTACGTAGGTATGAAGACGCAAGAGTTGGCTATCACCGGTGATGTGATGAACGTAGTATTGTCTGACGAAGCTGAGGCGTTGGAAGAAGTGGTAGTTACCGGTTACGGTACGACCAAGAAACGCGATGTCGTTACTTCGGTTGCTTCGGTTAGCGCAGACCAGATCAAAGACATTCCGGTGGCATCGGCCAGCGAGGCGCTGCAAGGTAAATTAGCCGGTGTGACGGTTGTTACAACCGAAGGTGCTCCGGATGCAGATGTGAAGATCCGTGTACGTGGTGGTACTTCCTTGACCCAAAGCAATGACCCGTTGTATATCGTGGACGGAATGCCGGTTAGTTCAATTTCCGATATCGCGCCGAGTGACATCGCTTCGATGGACGTATTGAAAGATGCTGCGGCTACCGCTATCTACGGTGCGCAGGGTGCTAACGGCGTTATCATCATCACAACGAAAGACTCCGATACGGAGGATGATAAGATGCAGTTCCATGTGGACTATAGCGGTTTCATAGGTTGGAAGAAGATTGCTAAGAAATATGAGGTAATGAACCCCTATGAGTTCGCATTGATGCAATACGAGTGGGCTTATCAGAAAGATAACTCCTTGTCGGCATTGCGTAGCAATTTCTATGCGTATTTCGATGAGTTATACAACACTACGAAATATAAATCAGAGGATGAAATTACTCAGACAGATTTGGCAGTTTTATTGGATGAATACAAAGATCCTGCTAAACACGAATTTATTGATTGGCAAGAGCGCACATTCGGCCGCACAGGCTTTAACTCTAATCAGTCGGTAAGTGTCAGCGGTGGTAATAAGAATGCAAACTTCACGCTTTCGTACAACCGCATTGACGACAAGGCGATTATGGAGCAGTCTAGCTACACTCGTAATAATATTTCGGCAAAGGCAAAGTTCAAACCGTTTAAGAACTTTACGCTCGGTTTCACGACTCGTTATTCCAGTACGGATGTGTTAGGTTCCGGTTCGAATGCCATCAAAGATAACGGAACATCGACGGAGTCTCGTCTTCGTAACTGCGTTGTTTATACACCGACCACATTGTTGTCAAAAGATGCAGGAACAGGAGATGAAGATGAAACTTTTGGATCACTTTACGACCCGATTACCACTATCCGCGACAACTATAAGCTGAAAAAAGATCGGAAGTGGAACATCCAAGGTTATGTAAGCTACAAGTTCGCGAAGTATTTCACGGCACGTGCTGATCTCGGTTATGAGAGCCGCCATATTACTACCGACCGTTACTATGGTCCGACCACCTATTTCTCGCGTAACACCGGTCGTCCGGGCATCGCAGGAGGAACAGCACAAATTCAGGTGATTGACGAATATACCTCGACGTTAACGAACCATAACACCCTCGAGTGGAAGCAAACGTTTGAAAATAGTCATAACGTGAGCGTTTTGGTAGGTGAAGAGACCATCATCCGCAAGGGATCGACCCAGACTGAAAACGGTTTCGGTTATAAAGGTAGTTATGACGTGGAAAACGGTGAGATCTTCAACTATATGGGGCAAGCAGCTTATTGTGAGTTCACAAACTATATCTACCCGCGCGACAACCAACTCTCGTTCCTGGCGCGTGCAAACTACGACTACAAAGGTCGCTACTATCTCACCGGAACGTTCCGTGCTGACTGTTCAACCCGTTTTGCAAAGGGTAACCAATGGGGTTACTTCCCTTCGGGTGCAGTAGCATGGCGTATGTCGGATGAGGAGTTTATGGAAGGTGCATCCAGTTGGCTGAGCAACATGAAATTCCGTCTCTCTATTGGTATGGCAGGTAATAACAATGTGGACTTGGGCTATCTGCATCAGGACTTCTTGTCGCAGACGACGACCTATATTGATCTTCAGGGAACAGGTACTTCCAGTAATATCCTGGTGCTGGGTGGAAGTGACAAGATTGCATTTAACCCGGATCTGAAATGGGAGACCACTATCACTCGCGACTTCGGTATTGACTATGGTTTCTTCAATGAGCGTTTGACCGGTACCATTGATCTCTATTGGAATACCACGAAAGATTTGATTATTCGTCAAATCATGCCGGCGCGCTACAACTATCAATACAAGAATATCGGTTCTACTCGCAACATGGGTATGGAGTTCTCGATTAAGGGTGTTATCCTTGACCATAAATCCAAGAGCCTGAGTTACAACTTGAGCGTAGATGCGAATATTTCGTTCAACAAGACACGCATTACCGATCTTGGCGGCGTAACGCAAATGTTGGCACAAACTAGTTGTTTTGGTTCTTCCGAATACCTGACAACGGCAGAGTTCCTGCTTGAGGTAGGTCAGCCGGTAGGTAATGTATACGGTTATGAAACGGATGGCTACTACACTGCAGAAGATTTCGTGTCGTACTGCGTAACGACAGACGAATGGGGTTTGGCAGGTGCACAACCCAGATACGGTTCCAATTTCTTGACGAATAAGATTCAACCGGGTTCTATTAAATTCAAAGATCAAGACGGCGACGGTAAGATTACTGAAGCGGATAAAGTGATTTTAGGTAATACGGTACCGACTCACTCCGGCGGTTTCAACATCAACTTCAACATTGGTGGCGATAAATGGGGTAAGTTTGACCTCGCAGCTAACTTCACTTTTGCCTTCGGCAACAAGATTCTGAATCTCTCGAAGATGGAGTATACAACGGTAACGGATAAGACTAAAATGCGTAACTTGTTAGCGTCCATGTCTTACAATAATCGCTATTCGTTGTTTGCAACGGATGGTTCATATATGCCTGATTTCATCGCTCAGACCCTTCCGCAAACTGCGATTGTTGACGGAACGACAGGCGAGACCAACTATTTCTTATTTGGTAACTCGTATGCCTCTTTGGCACAGCAATTGACGGAGGCAAACGCAGCGAAGGGCGCTAATACTTACAACCCGATTATGTCGGATTATTTGGTGACCGACCAATGCATGGAGGATGGTTCCTTCCTGCGTCTGAACCAATTGACAATCGGCTACTCGCTGCCGAAAGTATGGATGGAGAAGACCAAAGTGATCAACAACATCCGTGTATATGTACAAGGTACCAACCTGTTCTGTGCAACAAAGTACAGCGGTTTGGATCCGGAGGTAGATACCCGTTCGAGCAAGAACCCGTTGACTCCTGGTGTAGATTTCTCTGCTTATCCCAAGAGCCGTGGTATCAACATCGGTATGAATATTCAATTCTAATAGCGTAAATACTTCAGTTATGAAAGCAAAATATTTTATATTAAGTGCTTTTGCACTTACGTTAGTAGCCTGTGAGAAGGATTTCTTTGACACTACTTCTCCTTCCGCACTTGATGTGTCTGTCTTCAAATCTCCTTCGATGACAGAGCAGGCAATTGGAGGTATCTATAATACCTTTGGTGAGGATAAATCATTCCGAAACCGTCTTTGCGGTGGTTATGTAGCTATGAATACCGATATCGAACACTGCTCCAAATCGGAGAGTACGGAGTATGCTGCATATAACATGACGGGAGGGACAGGTGATCTCTCAACCTCGAATGGTAAAGATCCGTGGGCTTATCTCAACTCCGCTATTGAGCGTGCAAACGTTGTCATTGACGGCATTCGTCAGTATTCAGACACAACGAATGCAGAGTTCCGCTATTTGTTGGGCGAGGCGCTTACTCTCCGCGCATTCTGCTATTTAGAGATGGTAAAACTTTGGGGTGATGTTCCCGCCAGCTTTGAGTCCTTCAATGGACATAATACAGAGGTTCTCTATACGCCGAAGACGGATAGAAACGTGATTTACGAACAATTGCGACTCGACCTTAAAGAGGCGGCTCGTTTGATGCCGTGGTCGGCTTCATGTCCGGGTGGCGCTGCTAACTATATTGGTCGTCCGAGTAAAGCGTTTGCGCTTGGTTTGCTGGCACGTATGGACATGATGTATGCCGGTTTAGCAATGCGTCCCGATGTATTCACGGTCGGCGGCACCAAAGCATGCTCCGTACAATATAATGTAAAGGATGCAGAGACACGTAAGGAGTTGTATCAAGAGGTTGTTTGGGCATGTGCACAGATTATTAAGGAAGAAGATTTTAAATTCCAGTCAAGTTTTGAGCAAATCTGGCGCGACCTATGTGCAGATAAAACGGATTATGCCACATCGGAATTTATATGGGTAATTCCGTTCCTGGATGGTGCACGTGGACAGGTGCTCGCGTTGACCGGCAGCAAAATGTCGGATCAATGTCCGGGAATTTTAAGAAACACCATTACGTTCGGCGCAGGTAATGCAAACAATGCAAAAACGCAGGCTATGATAGAGATTGTTCCGACTTTCTATTATAAGTATGACAAGGCGGACTTGCGTCGTAATGTGACGATTTTACCGTGGGCTTGGGAATATAATAACGGATCAGGTGTATCCAGCGCGACTGCTGCTTGTTTCCCCGCTACACCGGATTCCGTCAGCAAATTATATACCAAATTGGCTGATGCATCGACCATGCACCTTGGTAAATTACGTCCGGAATGGATGGTTCGGAAGTATTCGAGCAACGAAGACTGTATTGATATGCCGGTTCTCCGTTACACAGATGTCCTCCTGATGTTTGCTGAGGCAGCCATCGGTTCGAAGGAAGGTAACGCACCAAGTGAACTCTACGGCATTAGTGCACAAGAGTGTTTAGACAAGGTTCGTGCACGTGCAGGTTTGGGTAGCGTACCTGTTACAATTGAAAATATCATTGATGAACGTGCTTTTGAATTCTGTGGAGAAAATATCCGTAAGTACGACCTGATGCGTTGGGGTATTCTCAAGGATGTATTGGTACAGACGACAGCAGACTTGGCAGATTTGCAAGCAGGAACAGGAGCATATACCGGTCGTCCGGATTCTGTCTATTTCACCTATAAGCAAGATAACTTCTATGCGCAAAAGGGTGACGCTTATGTCTTCGACAAGTTCATCGGCTTGGATTTGGATGCTACGCGCCCGGCTGAGTTCAATAAAGAAGAAGGATGGGTCGCTAAATCATTCTTCGTAAAGACAGAAGACAATGGTAAGGTAACCAAGTATCTGGATCCGAAAACCTATTATCTGTATAAGAATGCGGATCAAATTGATAACCATCAGTATTGGCCGATCTTTGATGTAAACATTGCGGCATCTAATGGATCGCTTTGGAACGATTATGCGTATTAAAACAATAGTTCTTTTACTCGGTATCGCACTCTGCCTCCCGGCTTGTGGAGGCGGAGGCGAAGAACCGCAGCCTGTGTCTAAAGTGCCGGCTTTTCCCGGCGCGGAAGGAGGAGGTATGTATGCAACGGGTGGACGAGGCGGATTTACTGTCCATGTGACCACCTTGGAGGATGATGCCAATAATCCGGGTTCTTTGCGCTATTTAGTGAATATGCCGGGGACAAGAACCATTGTTTTTGATGTGTCAGGAACGATTTATCTGGAGAATCCATTGACCGTTATCAATGGGTCACTCACTATCGCAGGTCAGACCGCACCAGGTGATGGTATTTGTCTGGCTAATTATCCATTAGTGATTAATGCCAATAATGTGATAGTACGTTTCTTGCGCATTCGTCTCGGCTCCAAGGGAACGGAAAAAACAGAAAAAGACTACGATGCTGTTTCGGTAAATAACTCCACCAAAGTCATTCTGGATCACCTCAGTTGTTCTTGGTCGGTGGACGAGTGTGTGAGTTGCTATGGCAACACCGATTTTACACTGCAATACTGCTTCATTACAGAGTCTCTTAGAATCTCCAAACACTCCAAGACAGCATCATCTTCTAATCCTCACGGCTATGGCGGTATATGGGGAGGAACGAACGCTTCGTTCCATCATAACCTGCTCGCTCACCATGACAGCCGAAACCCGCGGTTTGACCATTCGTATGTGAATAATAAATGCTTTGGTCCAATAGATTACGTCAATAACGTAGTGTATAACTGGGGTGGTAACTCCACCTACGGTGGCGAGGGCTACACGCAGGCGCGCAAAATAAATATGGTGAACAACTATTATAAGTACGGTCCTGCGACAAGTAAGAAAAACCGTCTTGTTGATCCGACCGTCAGTTGTTCCTATTGTTCCGACGGCGGACACACCCTGATTCCGGGTAAGTTCTGGTTGAGCGGTAACTACATGTACGGCGATGCGAAAGTAACGTCTGATAACTGGCAAGGTTCGACCCAGAAAGGTAGTAATGTCAAGGCAGACGCTCGCTGGACGGAAAACCTGACACGTTTGACCAATGAACAGTCGGCAGAAGAAGCCTACGAGACTGTATTGGCAAAAGCAGGATGTTCGCTCCATCGGGATGCCATTGACACCCGTATCGTCAACGAGGTTCGTAATGGTTCGTATACCTATACCGGTTCGAATGGTTCCACCAAAGGTTTAATTGATGCGCCGTCTGATGTAGGTGGGTATCCTACTATTACGGAGATTCATCGTGCTGATGATTATGATACAGACCGAGATGGCATGCCGGATGTATGGGAGAACGAGCACGGTTTGGATAAAACCAAGTCTTCGGATGCTAAACTGTACACATTGGATAAACAATATACCAATTTGGAAGTCTATTTAAATAGTTTGGTACAAGATTTGTACGACTAAATTGAACCCTAATAAAACAGATATGAAAAAACTGATTCTTTCGATGTTGGCGCTGGTGAGCGTAGCGGCTATGGCGCAGACGAAGTACTCGCATTATTATACCAATCTGCCGTGTGCGGTAGAGCAGGTGAAAGAGGTCGTTATTCCGGACTATACGGTGAATCTGACCGATTTCGGTGCGGTAGGTGATGGACAGACGGATTGCTCTGAAGCGTTTGCGCAAGCACTCAAACACCTGAAGAAACAGGGCGGTGGTCACCTGATCGTGCCGAATGGCACATGGTTGACGGGCCCGATCAAGATGATCAGTAACTTCGACCTGCACCTGGAAGACCAGGCTACAATCCTCTTCTCCAATAACAAGGAACTGTACGTGCAGAAGAACGACTCGCTGCGGGACGGCAGTAAGAAATGTCATGCGTGCGTGTACGGTTCGAAGCTGGAGAACGTAGCGATCACCGGTTATGGCACTTTGGACGGACAGGGTATCTACTGGCGTCCGGTGAAGCAAAAGAAAGTGAGCGAAGAGCAGTGGGAAGAACTGCTGGCGATGGGCGGCAAAGTGATGGCGGACGGCAACAGCAAGAACTGGAAAATTTGGTATCCGTTCGGGCTGAACAAGGAATATAATGTGCCTAATATCGCAGCCGATGCCATCACGCAAGAGAAAATGCGTCCGCACCTGGTGAATATCACCGATACGAAGAATCTGCTTATCGAGCATGTACATCTTTTGAACTCGCCTAAGTTCCATCTTGTGCCGACGCGTATTCAGAACCTCATCATTGACGGTGTGACGATCCGTTGTCCGCACTGGGCGCAGAACGGTGACGCGATGGATCCGGGTAACGTACAGGTGGCATTGATCGTGAATTGTAATATTTCCTGCGGTGACGATGGTATCTGTATGAAGGGTGGTGTCGGCCAAAAAGGTGTTGATGCCGGTCCACAACGTGACTTCTTGATTTGCAACGATACCGTTTACCGTGCACACGGTGGTTTCGTCATCGGTTCGGAGTTCAGTGGTGGCATGCAGCGATTGGTAGTCAAAGACTGCCGCTTTGATGGCACGGATATCGGTTGCCGTTTCAAATCGGCTCCGGGTCGTGGCGGTTGGTGCGAAGATATCTACTGCTATGACATCATCATGAAGGATATCGTTGAGTCTGCTTTCCTGATCTCCTCCGGCTATGCCGACAAAGGCGCAGGTGTGAGTGCAACCGATAAGGATAACAAAGAGACTTTCTTCCCCGACTGGTCGAACATCACCTTCCGTAATATCACTTGTATCGGTAGCAAACAGGCGGTAGAGATTCAGGGACTCAAAGGCAAACCTGTGCATAATATCCTCTTTGATCAAGTGACCATCATCGGTAATAAGGGCGGTATCAAGATGGAGTGGGCAGAAAACATTAAGTTTGTGAACTGCCAGATCAACCCCAAACCGATGCCTATCACGGAGTATAAAAAGATCAAAAACGTGCTTTATAACGGCAAAGATCCCGATGCAGTGGACTAAAAATCAAAAAATCTACATTTTTCGGCAATATATACTTGCTCGTTCCAAAAAAATGTAGTAATTTTGCATCGTGAAAATATGGGACTTATTAATTAACCATTAATATTAACTTAAAAACTCAACAATTATGAAGAAAATTTTCCTCTTCGCAGCTGCAGCTGTTGCAGCTATGACTGTAAACGCAACGGTTTACAACTTTGCTGGCGTTACCGCTGACAAAATCACAACGGATGGTACTCTTGGTACTTACGTAATGGATGAAGTAGAAATCCCGAGTGTAAGCCAGCCGGATGGAGTTGATATCAACGTTAAAATTGCAGGTTTGGACAATCTTGTAATCAATTACACTCAAAGTGCTGGTAAGTCGAAAGACAACATTCTGAAGTTCGCTGCAAATTATATGCAAGCTGATGGTAAGAACGTTATTTTAACATTCTCGAATGTAACACCGGGTGATGCAATTGCTCTGGTTGTAGCTGCTAAGGGTTCTACCAATGCTAAGTTCACAGCGCTCAGCGGAGCTGTTGGATCCGAGCAAGAAGTAGCAAAAATTGACAAAGTTGAAGACTATGTAACGGTTACTTTTACTGCCATCTCTGATGTAGTAGAGATCAAAGAGATCAGTGGCGGTTACCGTATTGTAAGCGCAACAGTTGGTGCTAGTCAAGGCGTAGATAACGTATTCGAAGATGCAAAGGCTGTTAAGACCTTCGAGAACGGTCAACTCGTTATCATCAAGAACGGCGTTCGTTACAACGCTCTTGGCGTACAGCTCTAATTAGCTGTGCGTCAATGGCCTTTTAGGCTGGGTGTACAACTCTAATAAGTTGTAGAACAAAATGAAGGCTCGCAAATCGCGAGCCTTTTTTGTGCTATAGCCGTTTCTGCAACCAATTGGCTGTGAAACTGCAAAAATACAGGGCTTGCATTGGGGGTCTATTAGGCTATTAACACGTGATTAACACGCGATTAACACGCGATTAGATGAATTGCGCTATCTTTAGCGCGGCATTGATGCCGTCGAGCGCGGAGGAAGTGATGCCTCCGGCGTAGCCCGCTCCTTCACCACAAGGATAGAGATTAGGTGTGCTTATTGATTGCAGTGTTTCCGGATCGCGCGGAATACGAACGGCACTGCTGCTGCGGCTCTCTACACCGAGGATGACTGCATCATTCGTAAGAAAGCCCGGATACTTACGGTCGAAATCCCTGAATCCTTGTTGCAGCCGTTTGCCGATAGACGCCGGTAACCATTGATCCAAACGACTGCTTACCGTTCCCGGCAAATAACTGCAGGCCGGCAGATCTTTACTGGGCTTACCTTCCACAAAATCTTTTAATCGTTGTGCCGGGGCTTGTGCTTGAGGACCGCCGTGCTCAAAGGCAAGGCGTTCCAGTTCCTCTTGGAACTCCAAACCGCGTAGCGGATCCTTTCCACTAATATCCTCCGGGTTGATCTGAACGACCATGCCGCTATTGGCGTAAGGCGAGTTACGATGGCTGGCACTCATGCCGTTCACCACGCAACTACCTGCTTCGCTTCCTGCCGGCACGATATGTCCACCGGGGCACATACAGAACGAATAGACGCCTCGTCCATCGACTTGCGTCACCAGCGAGTAAGAAGCGTTGCCTACATAGTTGATCACTTCGAGATCTCGAGGTTTCGAGATGTCAAGGTGATACATCAACTTATTGATCAGACTCTGCGGGTGTTCCGCGCGCACGCCCATGGCGAAGCCTTTGGTTTCGAGGGCGACACCTTCGGCGGCTAACATCCGATACGTATCGTGCGCGGAATGACCGATCGCCAAGATGATTGGCGAATTTGTGATTTGTGATTTCTGTCGATCGGCAGAGCCGTGGTGATTTGTGATTTGAGAGAGGCTTTCGATTTTGGTCTCGAAATGTATTTCTCCGCCGTGCTCCAGGATACACTCCCGCATCTTCTTAATGATGCCCGGCAGTTTATCGCTGCCTATATGTGCGTGCGCTTCGTAGAGCACCGTGTCGGGTGCACCGAAGTAATGGAAGAGCTCCATCACTCGTTGCATGTTTCCTCTTTTCTTGGAGCGCGAGAAGAGTTTGCCGTCCGAGAAAGTACCGGCACCGCCTTCGCCGAAGCAATAGTTCGATTCAGGATTAAGTCCTTCATTGCGGTTGAGCAGCGCGATGTCTTTCTTCCGCTCACTCACTTCCTTGCCCCGTTCGTAGATGATCGGTTTGATTCCGTGTTCCAACAGCGTCAGGGCTGCAAAGAGTCCTGCAGGGCCTGCACCGATAATAACTACCTGCCGTTCCGCGTTGTGTACGTCTTGGAAAACAGGCGGTTCGTAAAGCGGAATAGGTGCGTCTTTCGGAATAGGCCGTCCCTGCTCATCTACCAAGACCGTTAAATGCACGCGCAACTCGCGTTGCCGTGCATCTACCGATCGCTTCACGATACGCCATTGCTGTTCAGCCACGAAGGCGTCTCGGGGAGATAAGATGTATTGATTATTTTCCAATCTTGTTCAGGACAGCTTCCAGCCCCAGTTCTTTCACTTTCTCGCCAATCTTGGTCTCCAGTTCTTCGCACAAATCCGGGTTGTCCGCCAGCACTTCTTTCACTTTGTCGCGTCCTTGACCGAGTTTGGTGTCTCCGTAGGAGAAGAACGAACCGCTCTTCTTGATTACGTCCGTAGCTACTGCAAAGTCTAGGATTTCCCCTATGCGTGATATACCTTCATTGAACATGAGGTCGAACTCTGCTTTCTTGAACGGAGGTGCCACTTTGTTCTTCACTACCTTCACGCGCACTTGGTTACCCTTGATCTGCTCGCCGTCTTTGATCTGACCCGTGCGACGGATGTCGAGACGAACAGAAGCATAGAACTTAAGGGCATTACCGCCGGTAGTGGTCTCCGGGTTACCGAACATCACACCGATCTTCTCGCGTAACTGGTTGATGAAGATGACGGTAGTGCCGGTCTTGTTTACTGAAGCGGTCATCTTACGCAGGGCTTGGCTCATCAGACGTGCCTGCAGACCTACTTTATTGTCACCCATCTCGCCCGCGATCTCTGCCTTCGGCGTAAGAGCTGCTACGGAGTCAATGACAATCAGGTCCACAGCGGCCGAACGAATCAGTTCGTCTGCGATATCGAGTGCCTGCTCACCGCTGTCCGGTTGGGAAATGAGCAACTCATTGATATCCACGCCGAGTTTCTCTGCGTAGAAACGGTCAAAAGCATGCTCTGCATCGATGATAGCGGCGATACCGCCGGTCTTCTGCACCTCTGCCATGGCATGGATAGCCAAGGTGGTCTTACCGGACGACTCCGGACCGTAGATCTCGATGATACGTCCACGCGGGTAACCGCCTACGCCCAGCGCGTAGTTCAACCCGAGACTGCCGGTAGGGATAACCGGTACATTCTCAATGTTCTCTTCTCCCAGACGCATAATGGCGCCCTTGCCGAAGTTCTTGTCGATTTTCTCCATTGCAGTCTTCAGCGCTTTCAGCTTGTCTGCATTGGGTGTTTGTTTCTCTGCCATATGATATTTATTTTAATTGTTATTATTCCCAAGGAAGGTAATAGTCGGGTTCAGGTTTCTCTTGGCGGTATATCTCGCGAATCGTGTCGCATACATGCCGGGGGTTGCGGAGCAGCGGACGAGTGGAGTAGAAGCACTCACCGGATATCTCCTCGATAGTGCGGTTCAACCTCATCTGCCGTCCTATCTCGTTGCCTTGGCCCCAAGCTGTCTTGGGCGAAGCGCCTTCCAGTCGATACGGCGCCATGCCGATATAGAGTTGGCACTTCGTGCCTTTCACTTCGTTCGCCCACCAATGCGTAAGGATCTCATAATCAGCCACTTTCTTGCCTATCTCCCAGTATAGTTGCGGAAGGACATAATCGATCCAACCCTTTTGGATCCACAACCGGATGTCGGCGTACAGGTCATCGTAATTGGTGATACCGGCTTGTGTGGCACTGCCGGTTGAGTCCACAGACGCGTTGCGCCATACGCCGAAAGGCGAGATACCGAACTGCACCTCCGGTTTGCATTCATGGATCGCGCGGCTGATCTCTTCGATGGCTCGGTTGACATTCGCCCGCCGCCAATCGCGTATGTCCGTGAATCCGCGCGGGTATTGCTCAAACGTCTTCGTGTCCGGAAGCGGTTTG
>JAFXYK010000104.1 GCA_017541805.1 Paludibacteraceae bacterium | reverse complement strand
TTTCTGACCCGACGGATATTCTGTCAACAAACGCTCAAAACTGGCGGCTAACTCATCTCTCAAACGTTGGTTCGGGAAATACGGATTTACCAAATAGCAGAAATCCAACAGATGCGGATACCGCCAATAACCGCCATAACGGGAACAAAGCAAATCATACTGCTTATCCGTGAATATAGATTCTGCAATGTCCAAATCCTGAATATCATCTATCTCATACCATTGTTCGCCTTCCAAAGGCAACGCACGGAGTGTCGAATTATCCAACATCGTGATTACACGTAATACCTGCTCATAGTACTCGTTATTGCCCAAAGCGGAACTATAAGCTTCCAAAAACGGCACATACATATGCTCCGAAAAATCCTGCGAGAACTTATAGATATTCACCGTCTTGTAGTAATCCGGTATCTCTTCGTAGCGGAACTGGCTATTGGGAATAAAACGCTGAATGCGATTTTCTTCATCTATCGTCACGACAGTCCCATCCATCCAACTCTCATATTTATCAACCAAAGCCAAATCAGGATATGGATGTTTAACCAACTTCCGCAATACCGCATCTTCCAAGATGATATCCGACTCTAACAGCAATGTATCTTGCTCACGCATGTAATCCTTAGCCAGATACAAAGAATAGATATTATTCGTCTTGTCGTAGATAGGATTTTCCACAAACACGATAGGTGTCTGAACAGATACATTTGCCAAGTATTCCTGCAACTCTGCGCCTTTGTAACCTATAACGATAATTATACGACTCAAATGAAGCGCATCCAATTGTCGTAACACACGCTCTATCAACGTCTCGCCGCCAACACGAATCATACATTTCGTGTTTCCTTGCGTCAATTCTCCGAGGCGCTTTCCCATTCCCGCTGCTAAAATAATTGCTTGCATATCTCTTTTATTATATTTTTCTTTGTCTTTCTTTGTCTATTGTTTTTCTTTGTCTTTTGTCCCGGCATCTTATGCCGCCTTTATGTCTATTGTGCGGGATATCATTCCGATTTTTCTTCTTCCTTTCCGCCGGATGCCATCCGGCTTTAAAAATTTGCTCTGGCACTTTTGACACTTTGGCACTTTCCGGCATCATAGTGCCAATAGTGCCATTTGTGCTATATCATTTTTTTCTATGTCCGTTGCGTCGGATAATATCCGACTTAAAATTTTGCATGGCGATATTGACGTTTTTGGCGATATCGCCAATATCGCCATCATCGCCAGTCCATTTTTTCAATCCTTATTCTCTCCGTCAAACGGCAACGTCGGCAACGCAAACCGATCAAAATCCGACTCAAACAGTCGATCCTGGACGACACGATACTTCTCAAACTCCGTCTCGGCATACTCCTTCGCTGCCTCATGACTTACGCTCCCGGCATGCGTTAACAACGGACGCTCATCGCTATTCAAATAGGCATCGATACGCTTTGCCCAATCCTCCATCGTCATCGGGATATGGCGTTTGGCACGAGCCTCCGCAAAGTCCAACACAGCCGACACGATATTGCCCATGTCCTCCAATTCGTTCTGCTTCAGGTAGTTTTTCGCGATGCTCACATCTGTCTTGACAATCTTACCACTCGGAGCATTCTCCCACGTCGTCAGTCCCATGTGCTCCTTCTCCGCACTGGCACGCTCCATGATCAGTTCGGCAGCCGTATGCTGATGCACCGCGTAATGCATCTTGTTCTGTATTATCTGGAAGAACTGCCGCGTCATCGGTGCGTCTTTGTCGTAGTCCATGCTGGTGGCATAGATGTCCGTCAACTTCTGATAGAAACGGCGTTCGGAGAGACGAATCTCATGGATCTCTGCCAACAGGTGCTCGAAGTAATCCTCGCTCAGGAAAGCTCCGTTCTCCATGCGTTTCCTGTCGAGCACATAGCCTTTGATAGCGAACTGCCGCAAGACGCTGGTTGCCCACCTGCGAAACTGAGTAGCGCGAATCGAGTTAACGCGGTAACCGACAGAAATAATAGCATCAAGATTATAGAACTGAGTCTCATAGTTTTTCCCGTCTGCGGCAGTTAGTCGGAATTTCCGACATACTGAATTTTGATCCAGTTCTCCACTCTCGAAGATATGCTTTAAGTGCTCCGTGATAGTAGTACGTCCCTTATCGAAGAGCGTAGCTATCGCATCTTGCGTTGCCCAGATGTTCTCATCCTGGTAGAACACCTGCACACCCTGCGTCTTATCTTCGGCTTGGAAGATCAAGAACTCCGCTGTCGAATTACGTATTTGGAGCTGTTTACTCATCTACCTACGCTATTTAGTTTCTTATGTCCGTTGCGTCGGATGCCATCCGACATCAATTTTCATTTCTTTGCGGCATTTCACGCTGCAAAGGTACAAAATTTTTCGCATATGTGCAAATTTATGTACGATTTTTTACAGGCTGCATGGTTTTCCTTTGGTTTAGTCAACCTTTTTCAGGTTTAGCCACAACTTTTTTCAGTTTTAATCAGAGTTCCCCGCGCATAAGAAGAAAAATATGATATTAGTAGGTGATAAGTAGGTTATTAGTAGGTGATAAGTAGGTTATAAATGGGTGATAACACTGTTATAAATAGGTCATAAATAGCTTATTCGTATGAAATTAGTAGATGATTAGGCAGAGCAAGGCATCACCATGCTCTAAGCGCACAATTAGATCCCTCAGCCCTCATCGGCACCTTTATCCAACTTACTCTCTATCAAGTCCTCGAAGCCTAAAATTCAAAAAAATATCGCGTGCGCTTGCGTATGTGAGATTTTTTTTGTACCTTTGCAGCCGAAATGAAAAACACGATCATCCCAACTTGAAACGAACACAATAAAATACTCATTATTCATTATTAATTATTCACTATTTATGTGGTTAAAAGATTCATCTATCGGCCGTAAATTCGTTATGGCTTTGAGTGGAGCAGCGCTGGTGTTTTTCCTGCTGTTCCACGGTTGCATGAACCTTGCGCTGGTGTTCAGCGAAGATGCGTACAACGCTATTTGCCGTTTCCTCGGCGCTAACTGGTACGCCGTGATCGGTTCACTTGGTATTGCGTTCCTCGTACTGGTACATTTCTGCTATGGTCTGTATCTGACTATCCAGAATCGGGCAGCGCGCGGGAACGACCGTTACGAGGTTCGTGGAAAGAAAGAAGGAGTGACCTGGGAGTCGGAGAACATGCTTGTTCTCGGATTTATCATCCTTGGTTTCCTCTGCCTGCACCTCTACAACTTCTGGTACAAGATGCAGTTTGCCGAGTTGACCGGCATCGAGACCGGCGCTTTCGATCCTCAGAACGGCGCTGCGTATGTCAAAGCGCTCTTTACCGAGCCTGTTTGGGGCCAAGTGTACTGCGTGCTCTACCTCCTTTGGTTCGTTGTGCTCTGGCTGCACCTCAATCATGGTGTAGGTTCCGCTATGACCTCTATGGGACTCAACAACCTTAAGTGGCAAAAACGCGTCGAAGTGATCAGCACCGTAGTGGCAACCATCGTTGTACTTCCCTTCGCCATTGTAGTTTGCTACTACTTCGGAATGGGAGTTGGAATGCTTTGCTAATTGGTAAATGGTAATTGGTAAATGACTAAATTGTAAATGACATTATGGCAAAGAAAGAAGAAATCATAGAGGCTGCTAAGAAAACCGCTAAGAAAGTAGCCGTTAAGGCCGCACAGAAGGCCGTAGAGGTAGCAAGCGAGGTAGTCGCTGAAGCAAAGGAGGCGCTCGAAAAAGCAGCTCCGGAAGCCAACGCTAAAGCCAACGCCAATGCTATCATCACACCCGAGATGGCCAAAATCCCCGCTGGTCCGCTGGAGCTTAAGTGGACCAACTATAAGAACCATCAGAAGCTCGTCAACCCTGCCAACAAGCGTCGTCTCGACGTCATCGTTGTTGGTACCGGTCTGGCCGGTGCTTCCGCAGCAGCTTCGCTTGCAGAGATGGGCTTCAATGTCCTCAACTTCTGCATCCAGGACTCACCCCGCCGTGCACACTCTATCGCCGCACAGGGCGGTATCAATGCAGCGAAGAACTACCAGAACGATGGTGACTCCGTTTATCGTCTCTACTACGATACCATCAAGGGCGGTGACTATCGCGCACGCGAGGCTAACGTATATCGTCTCGCTGAGGTCAGCAACAATATCATCGACCAGTGTGTAGCACAGGGTGTACCTTTCGCACGTGAATACGGCGGTCTCTTGGACAACCGTTCCTTCGGTGGTGCACAGGTTTCGCGTACCTTCTATGCAAAAGGTCAGACCGGTCAGCAGCTGCTGCTCGGCGCCTACAGCGCCCTCAGCCGCCAGATCGGTAAAGGCAAAGTGAAGATGTACACCCGTTACGAGATGCTCGACATCGTCCTCATCGCTGATGAGAATGGCGAGAATCGTGCACGTGGTATCATTGCTCGTAACCTCGTTACCGGCCGCATCGAGCGCTTCTTCGCACATGCAGTCGTTGTAGGTTCCGGCGGATACGGCAACACCTTCTTCCTCTCCACCAACGCCATGGCATCCAACGGTTCGGCTGCTATGCAGATGTACCGCCACGGTGCATACTTCGCTAACCCCTGCTACGCACAGATCCACCCGACCTGTATCCCCAAGCACGGAGACTTCCAGTCCAAGCTGACCCTTATGTCGGAGTCGCTCCGTAACGACGGTCGTATCTGGGTACCGAAGAAACTCGAAGACGCTAAGCGTCTCCAGGCTGGCGAGATCAAGGGTCGTGACATCCCCGAAGAGGATCGTGACTACTATCTCGAGCGTCGTTATCCGGCATTCGGTAACCTCGTGCCGCGTGACGTAGCTTCGCGTGCTGCTAAGGAGCGTTGCGACAAAGGCTACGGCGTGAACAATACCGGTCTGGCCGTGTTCCTCGACTTCTCCGACGCTATCCAGCGTCTGGGCAAGGATGTAGTAGCTCAGAAATACGGTAACCTGT
>JAFXYK010000103.1 GCA_017541805.1 Paludibacteraceae bacterium | reverse complement strand
TGCTCCCACTCGGCAATGAGCTTTGCGATGGGCTGCGCTTTCTGCGTCTTAGGATCGAAATAACTGTTGAACATCCGGGAGAAAGCCCACTGCGTCCAACGATAGAAATCGGGATCGCATGTACGAACCTCGCGGTTCCAATCGTAGCAGAAACCGATCTTGCGGAGCTGCTCGATATAGTGGGCGATATTCTCCATCGTGGTCTTCTCGGGATGCTGTCCGGTCTGGATAGCATATTGCTCGGCGGGCAGACCGTACGAGTCAAAACCCATCGGGTGCAGCACGTTGAAGCCACGAAGACGTTTGTAGCGACTATAGATGTCGCTGGCTATGTAGCCCAGCGGGTGACCGACGTGAAGGCCGGCACCCGATGGGTAGGGAAACATGTCGAGGACGTAGAAGTGGGGCTTCTCAGAGACGTTGTCTACCTTGTATACAGCGCCTTTTGTCCATGCTTCTTGCCAACGACGTTCAATCTCAGAAAAATTATATTCCATAAAAATTATAAAGTATAAAGTCAAAAGTCGAAAGACCGTCCCTTCGGGACTCAAAGCAAATAGTGCTTTTCTCTTTGAGCGTCAGCGGTCTTTCTTCTTTGAGCGTTAGCGGTCTTACAGCAGGGCTTTGACCTGTTTGTAAACATTCTGTGCCGTGAAGCCGAGTTTCTCGTCCAGCACTTTGTACGGTGCGGAGAAGCCGAAGCTCTCGAGACCCCAGATGGCACCATTCTCGCCGACGAGCGACTCGAGCGTGCAAGGCAGACCGGCCGTCATACCGAAGCGCTTGATGCCCTTAGGCAGTACTTCGTTCTGGTACTCCTTAGGTTGCTCGCGGAAGAGACCCTCGGAGGGAACGCTCACGATCTGCAGACGGATGCCCTCTTGGCGCAGCAGTTCAGCACCGGCCAGCAGGGTCGATACCTCGCTACCGGATGCCAGCAGCACCACTTGCGGATTCTCGTCTTTGGATACGATATATGCACCCTTGCGGAAACCGTCGAGGTTTACGTTAGGCACAGGTGCGATATCCTGACGAGAGAGGATGAGTGCACTCGGCGTAGCCGTGTTCTCTATTGCCAGACGCCATGCCAGCGTCGTCTCCTCGGCATCTGCCGGACGGAGCACGAGCATAGACGGTGCGCCGTGGTGGTTATGCAGCTTCTCCATGAGACGGATCTGTGCCTCCTGCTCTACAGGCTCGTGGGTTGGACCATCCTCGCCTACGCGGAAAGCGTCGTGGCTCCAGATGAACTTAACAGGCAGTTCCATGAGAGCAGCCATGCGGACTGCGGGTTTCATATAGTCAGAGAAGACGAAGAACGTACCGCATGCAGGAATAACGCCTCCGTGGAGCGCCATACCGATCATGACGCATGCCATGGTGAGTTCGCTCACGCCGGCCTGCAGGAACTGACCGGAGAAATCGCCCTTGGTGAAGGCGTGGGTCTTCTTGAGGAAGCCGTCGGTCTTGTCGGAGTTCGAGAGGTCAGCGGACGAAACAATCATATTACCCACGTTCTCTGCAAGGAACGATAGCACGGTAGCCGAGGCGTTGCGCGTAGCTGATCCGGCTTTCTGCTGGATGAGAGACCAGTCGATACAGGGTGTCTCGCCGGACATGAAGGTCTCGTATTCCTTGGCAGCCAGCGGATTCTTCTTTGCCCACTCGTGGTAAGCTGCATACTTGGCGTTAGCAATCTCGCGCAGTTCTACAGCGCGGTCGTCGTACAGCTTCTTTACCTCCGGGAAAATCTGGAACGGATTGGTCGGATCGCCTCCGAGGTGCTCGATCGTACGCTCAAACGATGCGCCGGCCTTGCTGAGCGGAGCGCCGTGGGTAGAGCACTTGCCTTCCCAGTTCTCGCCTTCAGCCGTCACGCAGCCCTTACCCATCGTGGTATGACCGATGATGAGCGACGGAGCACCTTTGTGAGCTTTGGCTTTGATGATGGCCTCGCGGATAGCGTCGGCATCATTGCCCGGGATCTCTTGAACAAACCAGCCCCATGCTTTGTACTTAGCAGCAACATCTTCTGATGTTACTTCACCGCAACCCGTGGAGAGCTGTATCTCGTTGGAGTCGTAGAACATAACGAGGTTGTCCAGTCCGAGGTGCCCGGCCAGACGACCAGCACCCTGGGAGATCTCCTCCTGTACACCGCCATCTGAGATAAAGGCATAGATAGTGGGGTTGTGTACGACACCAAAACGCTGGTTGAACCACTTAGCCGCGATAGCAGCACCTACAGCAAAGGTGTGACCTTGTCCAAGCGGACCCGAGGTGTTCTCAATCATACGCTCTATCTCGCGCTCGGGGTGACCGGGTGTCACCGATCCCCACTGACGCAGGTTCTGCAGGTCGTCCAGGGTGAACTTACCGGCCAGGCAGAGCTGTGCATACAGCATCGGAGCCATATGTCCGGGATCAAGGAAGAAGCGGTCGCGCGCCTCCCAACCGGGATTCTCGGGATCGTACTCGAGGAACTCGGAGAAGAGCACGTTGATGAAATCTGCGCCACCCATAGCGCCGCCGGGGTGACCACTCTTAGCTTTCTCTACTGCCGCTGCGGCCAGGATACGGATGTTGTCCGCCGCGCGATTCTGAATTTGTGTCTTGTTCATGATAGCAATTATTATTTTTGTATTTTCGTATTTTCATATTTACGCATTTCCTCATTTTTTCCTATTATATCTTGTAGCCGATATAGTAGTTGAAGCCCCATGCACCTTCGTCCCGTTGACCGAAGCCGGGGATGTATCGGGGCAACAGTTCGCTCTCCTTGGCATTGCGGGTGAAGAGGATGCGGTAACGCACGTTCCATCCCATGAGCAGTCCTTTATAGACGTCCACCTGTACGCCCAGCACGATCTCGCCCCAGCAGTCGGCCTTGAAGTGGCGACCATAGTTGGTGAGGTCGAAACTCTGCATGGCTGTACCGATACGTATGCCGACGAGTGCAGCACTGAGGCTCTCGGGGTGCCGCCGGAAACCGTTGATGTCCACACCGGCTCGGAAGAAGCCGCCTGCTCCGCGGTGGAGGAGGCTGTCGGGCTGGATCTTGGCATTGGCACCTCCGAACTCAAAGACGGGGTAGTAGCGCTGCTTGAGACGCCAACTGACGGCAGCCTCGAAGGTCTGAACCTGGCCCTTGTTGCTGGCCAGTTCGATGACGGTACTGGCCAAGTCGAGCTTGAGGAGCGTACCCTGGTAGATAGGATCAGCTTTTTGGGTAGTGTCGGTGCGCACGGTGGCTCCTGTACGGAGCGTATCGGCTGGCGGAGTGATGATGGTATCATCCGCAAACGCCACGAGTGCGCCTGCGAGCAACAAGGATGCTATGATAAGACGGTTTACCAAAGTGCTTTCACTTCTGTTTTGAGGGCATCCAGGGCGAGTGCAGAGGGTGTGTCACCGTTGAGGGCATAGGCCGAGGTGAGTGTCTTGGCGTAGTCAAGACTGGTGCTACCCTCGGGCAACTGGATGGCGATAGTATTGACAAACGCTCCCAGTTCATCGCGTGCGCGAATGATGCGGTCCCATAGTTCCTCGGAGACGTAGATCTGCTGACTCATGTTGTGGTCAAACTCCATGCGGATGGTGCGCAGCAGGTGTTGTTGCACTTGGGTGACGGTCATCTGATTGAGGTTGGTCATTTCGAGCAGCATGTGTTCGGGCACAGTGCGTTCAAGCACAAGCGCCAGGCGCTCGTAGGCGCGCAGACGAACCGAATTGATTTCTTTTTGCGTGGTTTTTTTCAGTTCCCACGCGCGTTTTTGACTCTCGTTCTTGAAGATCTTGTACATGACGAGCCAGGTGCCGAACAGAACAATCAGCGAGGGCAGGGTGTATTTTAAAACTTCCAACATATTCGATTGTTGATTTTTGATTTACGATTGTTGATTTTCTATGGAGGAGTTTGGAATGTATTCCAAATACGGCTGCAAAGGTACGAAAAAAAAATGACATACACAAGAGTGTATGCCACTTTTTCGGTATTTTGACGAAATATTTAATCCTTGGGTTCGCGGATATAATGGATAATATTTGTGTCCCCGGTTGTTTCGTTTTCGTAAGTCGTACCGAAGTTGATTTTGGGGTCGATGGTATGGATGAAACTATGTGCAACGGTCGGTATCTGATAGATGTGACTCTTATGGGTCTTGAGTGCAGGGAAGTAAATGTTCATGGACTTACGTTGAATACTGCCTTGATATCTGATGTATCGAATATAGTGGGTATTCGGGTTCTTTTGATCGAATATGTCCATTTTTTTAGGGTGGTAATAGTGGCTGGCAAGCACTACAAAACCGCTGATATTTTCCGCTATCTTTTTGTTGCAGAGTTCTATGAATGCGTCTTCGTTGCTGAATATGTCACGTTTGCCGGCTATTCTGTTCTTGCTGAAGATGCTATCGAGGAGGACGTCGTAGATGGTGAATGTGCCGCTGTTGTCGCGTGTACTGAATATGGCGATGGAACTATCTTTCGACAGTAGGGAGTCCAGCACGTTGGCATCGATGGTATCGACTTTTTGAACCTCTCGGATGCCTGATGTTAGTATGCGGAAGTGTGTCGTATCGCGTACGAAGAAATGAACGCATAGTGTGTCGTATCCCATGTGATAGCCGAGGATGATACCCTTGTCGGATAACTTGTTGGCAGATTCTAAGTTTTTGGTAAAATGAGCGTCCGTGGCACAGGATGCGGAAAGTGAGACGGGATAGAAGAAATTGTTATTGCTATCGTCGATAGTGTCGCTGTTTTGATGTTCGAGGATCCAGTCGGTGAGTAGGGAGTAGCTGTCGCCGCTGGGCATGTTGATGAAGAGTGAGTTTTTTTCATCCTCGTTGTGGCGTACGTCGTAGTGGTAGCAGGAGTCGAGGTAGTTGGATGCGGAGCCGCCTCCTACGAAGATAAGGGCGGGTTCGGGTTGTGTCTTGTTGTCGCGGTTGCTGAAGAAATTGGCGGTGATGAAGCAGGCGATCATGAGCAGGAAGACGAATCCGGCGGCGATGGCGCGACGGATGATGTTGATGCGGTGCTGGTAGCGGTTGACATGTTGCTGGATACGTTCTTTAGCCTTGGTGCAGAGGTCTTCGGTGGAGGAGTAGGGGATATAGTAGAACTCCGGTCCGAAGGCTTCTTCGAGCAACTTCTCTATCTTTTGGATGCCGGGTGTGTGCTGGTCAAAGTCCTTGAGGAAGACAAGCACCTTGGGCATATCTTCTTTCTTGTATTCGGATACGGCGAGTCGGAACTCATCTTCGGTATGACGGCCTATATCGCCGTCGAGCACAAAGATAACGAGGTCGGCAACGTCGGCGATAAACTGGTCGTACTCCTGCTGATGGTCACCGAAGTTCTCGTAGGAGCACATGTAGATGACTACGTCTTTCTTCTGGTCAGAGAACTCGGTATTGAGGTCGTTGGCCATGGCCTTGAGGGCTACGCGTTGTTCGCGAAAGCTCTTGGCGCCTGCAATAAAAATAGGTATCTGTTTTTTCATATGTTCTATGGGTTAGAGGTGAGGTGATGTGTTAATCTTTGGAGGTGATCCAGTGGATATAACGCATAAATTCGACATCCAGTTGGTCGATATTATCGAGCGTATTATAAGGACGAATGTCGGAGTGTGCGAAGTGGTATCGCTTGTTTTGTTGGAGTAGAGCATTCGCTGTTTTGTCATGCGTTAAGTGGCGATCTTCCTCGGGTAGGGGTTTTCGGTAGCCGAGCAGCAGTTTTTCGACATTCCAGCGGTTGTGCTCAACCTGTGCGATATAGCTGAGTTGTGTCTCGGGATCGATACCCTCGTCGGTCATGGCTTGCATGGAGGCCAGTTTGCAGGGGATGACCTCTGCGGCGTATAGGTTAGACCACTTAGCGCCAACGGTAAGTCGCCGGTTGGTGAGCCAAGCGTCTTTGGCCTTGGCGGGAATGTCGGGATCGGCATTGAGTTGGTCGATGGGGGGGAAGTGGTAGTCGGGCGTCATGTGCTCATAGAGGTAGTTAATGAGGTGCGCGCGACGGAAATTGAGTTCGTTGCTGAAGAAGGAACTATCGTTCATGCCGAAGGGGTAGATATTGGCGTAACGTTGCGGTCGACGTGTGGGAACGGCTTTGCCCCGGGCATCCATGACGTAGAAGGTCTCTTTCTCGGCGCGTTGTTCGGGTGTGCCGTCGGTATGTGCGTTACGCAGTTCGGTGACGAAGGTGTCGGATATGTTCTGGCGAATGAAGACGGGTATCTCGTGGTCATACACAGCGTCGGGCATATTCATGCTGAGGCAGAAGTTGTCACGCTGGTTGGTCATGGCGACATAGAGCGAGAGCAACTGATTGGAGTCTTCGGCCCAGGAGCGGATGAGGTCTTGGATCTGAGGCGAGTAGGCGTCGCCCTTGATAAACTCGAATTCGATGTCAAGGAACCGGCTGTCGTCGGCGCCATGAAAGCGCGTGGGCGGGAGTGTCTCGGCGTGCTCTTGCGTGCCGGACAGGTCACGATAGAAGCACGGCTCGATCTCGAAGAAGTGGCGATTGCGGGTGCGGAAGAGGTGCATCTCTCGGTCGGCATTGAGGTCGATGAAGGTGATACGACTCTTGCGATGATGTGGGCCGATGAAGTTGGGGAAGTGGAGTATCTGTGCGGCTTCCAGGGCGAAGGCGACGGCAAAGGTGGATGTGCCGACAAAGACGAGGTGGACTTGTCGGGGATCGTTATAGCCGATGCCGGTGCCATAGACGGCCGGGTAGTCGTATCTGGTGTTGTCCTGGCTGGCATAGTAGTGGCGGTTGATGAAGACCTGTTTTGCCCAGCCGATATAGTAGTTGTAGGGGATGAAGTCGATGCGGAGCTCTTTGGCACGTTCGAAGATATCGGCTATCTTGAAAGCCGAGTAGGTATCGAAGTCCTCAAAGACGCATGTGATGCGTTCGGGGAGCTGCTGTCCTTTGAACCGGGTGAGGTAGCGGAATATACTCTCAACGCACTCGACGTTGATGGCATCATGTTCAGGCAGGGATCGTTTGCCGACCACGAATATCTGCCGGGCACGCTCCAGGTAGATATCGGGATAGTAATCGCTAGCGGTACGATGGCCGTAGTTGACGATGATGCGGTCGAACTGTTCGCGGGGAACGGCTTTGCGGAGTCGTTCACGTATCTTGACCGACTCGACAGCGGAGAGTACTAGTATGCGTGCGTCGGGATGATTGCGGAAGATGTGATCAATGATGGAGGGGAGCATCTCGTCGTAGCCGAGGATGATATAGTGACCGGATATCTTATAGCGGGAAATGCCGTCATGGTAGTTCTGTTTGCGTTGGGCGATATAGTTGCTGAAGACGGATATGATGATGGCGTTGAAGATGAGGAGTCCGATGAGGTAAGTGAAGATGCAGAAAAACAGTTCCCATCCGGTGGTACCGGCCATGCGTATGTCGGAGAGTGTGTTGGCGTCGATGAGCATGTAGAAAGGCATCAAGAGAGGAGAGTTCTTGATGTCGGTATTTGACAATCGATCTGCCGAACCGGCGGTGAGGCATACGGCCCAGATGATCCAGACGAGGACGAGGAGGCCGATGATCCAGAGTATTTGGCGGATGAAGCTGCCGGTGAGGATGCGGTCGAAGCGCAGGGCTTGGTCTTCGAACCGGTTTCGCAGATAGCGGTATGTTTTTCGCATAGTGAGTATATGACATCAAAATTTGGGTGCAAAGGTACGGAAAAAAACTGAAATATGCAAATAAAAATGCAGAAAAATAGGGTGACGGTATAGTGATGCAAGCGCATGATTTGCTTAATCACCTACTAATCAGATACTAATAGTATACTAATGACAAACTAATAACGCAGTTATCACTTATTTATGACCTATTTATCACCTACTAATAACCTACTTATCACCTACTAATCACCTACTAATAGCCAACTTTAGTGCTTACTTTTGCTAAGTGGAGATGACAATTTGAAGAAATATGCCGAAAAAATCACTTTTCTTATAGAAATATTTGCGTATGTCAGAAAAAAGCAGTAATTTTGCATGCTTTTTCGCGCGAAACGTATGTAAGCGTGAGAGCACGGAACATTTATAATAAATAAAAAGATGGCTAAAAGTCGTTAGTCGAAAGCGAAAAATCGAGAGCTTAGAGACAAGAGTCGAGAGCTTAGAGACAAGAGTCGAGGGCTTAGAGACAAGAGTCAAGAGCTTAGAGACAAGAGTCGAGGGCTTAGAGACAAGAGTCGAGAGCTTAGAGACAAGAGTCAAGAGCTTAGAGACAAGATCAAGAGCTAAGAGACAAGAGTCGAGAGCTAAGAGACAAGAGTCAAGAGCTTAGAGACAAGAGTCAAGAGTTTAGAGACAAGAGTCAAGGGCTAAGAGATGAAAAAGTATTTCGATAAAAGACCAAGGTTATCAAAAAGTAAAAATTAATTAAAATTCAAACAACAAAATGCCTACAATTCAACAATTAGTTAGAAAAGGAAGAGCAGAACTGGTGGACAAGTCGAAGAGCCCGGCTCTGGACTGCTGTCCGCAGCGTCGTGGCGTTTGTGTACGTGTTTACACGACGACCCCTAAGAAACCTAATTCCGCACTGCGTAAGGTAGCGCGTGTACGTCTGACCAACACCAAGGAGGTGAATGCTTACATTCCGGGTGAGGGCCACAACTTGCAAGAGCACAGTATCGTAATGGTACGTGGCGGTCGTGTGAAAGACCTGCCGGGTGTTCGTTATCACATCGTACGTGGTACGCTGGATACCGCCGGTGTAGCAAATCGTCTGCAGCGTCGTTCGAAATACGGTGCTAAGCGTCCGAAAGCTAAGAAGTAAGCTGTACCAGACCGCTTCGCTGTAAGACCGCTGCGCTGTAGGATCATTACATTGTAAGACCGCAGCAAGCTGCTGTAAGACAAGCGAAGCAAACAACAAAACAGTTCTGTTAAGAATTTTATTAACTAAGTGTTCCATAGAATGGGACGGAAACATGGGTTGAGGGTTGAGTAAGCGGCGAGGCCGATGTACAAAGTGACAATGTACAATGTACAAAGGACAAAGCTACTGAAGCAACAGACAGCCAAAAAACAATTTTAAAACAATGAGAAAAGCAAAACCAAAGAAACGTGTCATCCTGCCGGATCCTAAGTTCGGTGAAGTGATGGTGGCAAAGTTTGTGAACCATCTGATGCTGGATGGCAAGAAGAGTACTGCATATGCGGTGTTCTACAACGCGTTGGAGAACGTTGATGCAAAGATGAAACAAGAGGACAAGACTGCTCTGGACATCTGGAAGCAGGCTCTGGACAATATCACTCCGTTGGTAGAGGTTAAGTCGAAGCGTATCGGTGGTGCAACCTTCCAGGTGCCGACTGAGATCCGCGCTGACCGCAAGGAGTCGATTGCAATGAAGAATATGATCCTGTTTGCACGCAAGCGCGGTGGTCACTCGATGGCCGAGAAGCTGGCTGCAGAGATCATGGACGCATTCAACAACCAGGGTGGTGCCTTCAAGCGTAAAGAGGATATGCACCGTATGGCTGAGGCTAACCGTGCATTCGCACACTTTAGATTCTAATGAATCGTTAGAAGGTTAAAAAGGTGACTGACGTCACGTTAGATAGTTAAAAAGGTGACAAGGTCACGTTAAGGTACAAAAAAGATTGAAAGAATAAACAAATGGCAAAACACGATTTACATTTGAATCGCAACATCGGTATCATGGCGCACATCGATGCCGGTAAGACAACGACTTCGGAGCGTATCCTGTTCTACACCGGTCTGACTCACAAGATTGGTGAGGTGCATGACGGTGCTGCAACGATGGACTGGATGGAGCAGGAGCAGGAGCGTGGTATCACGATCACCTCTGCTGCTACCACGACGTTCTGGAACTATGCAGGCAACAAGTACAAGATCAACTTGATCGACACTCCGGGTCACGTGGACTTTACCGTTGAGGTAGAGCGTTCGCTGCGTATCTTGGACGGTGCTGTTATGGCGCTGTGCTCGGTAGGTGGTGTACAACCTCAGAGTGAGACCGTATGGCGTCAGGCTGACAAGTACAACGTGCCGCGTATCTGCTACGTAAACAAGATGGACCGCTCAGGTGCTAACTTCTTTGACGTAGTTCGTCAAATCAAGGAAGTGCTGGGTGCAACCCCTTGTGCCATCCAGATTCCTATCGGTGCTGAGGAGACTTTCAAGGGCGTGGTTGACCTCGTCAAGATGAAAGCTATCCTGTGGCACGATGAGACCATGGGTGCAGAGTATGTAGAGGAGGATATCCCTGCAGATCTCGTAGCTGAGGCCGAAGAGTGGCGCGACAAGATGCTGGAGACCATCTCGGAGTTTGACGACACACTGATGGAGAAATACTTTGACGATCCGTCGACGATCACGGAGGACGAGATTCGCGTAGCTATCCGCAAGGGTACGCTGAGCATGAAGATGTTCCCGGTGATCTGCGGTAGTTCGTTCAAGAACAAGGGTGTGCAGACGATGTTGGATGCCGTATGTGCTTATCTGCCTTCGCCTATGGATACGCCGGAGATCTTCGGTACGGATCCTCAGTCGGGCGAGGAGTTGGTTCGCAAGCCGGATGACAACGAGCCGCTGTGTGCGTTGGCATTTAAGATTGCTACCGATCCGTATGTAGGCCGTCTGTGCTACTTCCGTGTATATTCGGGTAAGCTGGATGCCGGTTCGTACGTTTACAACCCGCGTTCGGGTAAGAAGGAGCGTATCAGCCGTATCTTCCAGATGCACTCGAACCACCAGAATCCTGTTGAGACGATCCTCGCGGGCGACATAGGCGCGGGCGTAGGATTTAAGGATATACGCACGGGCGATACGCTGTGCGACGAGAACAAGCCGATAGTACTGGAGTCGATTGAGTTCCCGGCACCGGTGATCGGTATCTCCGTAGAGCCGAAGAGTCAGGCAGACCTGGATAAGCTGGGTGTAGGTTTGGCTAAGTTGGCTGAGGAGGATCCAACCTTCACCGTGAAGACGGACGAGCAGACGGGTCAGACCGTTATCTCGGGTATGGGTGAGCTCCACCTGGAGATCATCATCGACCGTCTGAAACGTGAGTTCAAGGTAGAGTGTAACCAAGGTCGTCCTCAAGTGGCATACCGCGAGGCTATCAGCGCACCGGTTGAGCTGCGTGAGACGTACAAGAAGCAGAGTGGTGGTCGTGGTAAGTTCGCGGATATGATTGTTCGCGTAGAGCCGGCCGACGAAGGCTTCGAGGGTTCGCTGCAGTTTGAGGATATCGTGAAGGGTGGTAACATTCCTAAGGAGTATATCCCGGCTATCCAGAAGGGCTTTGAGACTGCTATGAAGACCGGTGTATTGGCCGGCTTCCCGCTGGATAAACTGAAAGTAACGGTTATCGACGGTAGCTTCCACCCGGTAGACTCGGATCAGTTGAGCTTTGAGATCTGTGCACAGATGGCATTCAAGAGTGCTTGTGCCAAGGCTAAGCCGGTACTGATGGAGCCGATCATGAAGGTGGAGGTAGTTACTCCGGAGGAGTCGATGGGTGACGTCATCGGTGACTTGAACAAGCGTCGTGGTCAGGTTGAGGGTATGGACACCGCACACAACGGTGCACGTATCGTGAAGGCCAAGGTACCATTGAGCGAGATGTTCGGTTATGTGACGGCTCTGCGTACGATCACGAGTGGTCGTGCTACGAGTTCGATGGAGTTCAGCCACTACGAGGCGGTTTCGAGCAGCATTGCGAAAGCAGTTCTGACTGAGTGCGGCGGCCGCGTCGACTTGGTATAAGAAATGAATAGGTAACGCGCTCACAAGCGTGCGAGCGCGTACCTAAAAATTATTATGAAGAAAACCCAAGTGGGGTGCGGGTCATCTGAGCAAATGACTCTTTAGGTGGTCTGCGCTACACAATAAATTAAAAATTAAATTAAGAATTAATTATTATGAGTCAAAAAATTCGTATCAAACTGAAATCGTTCGACCACAACTTGGTGGACAAGTCTGCTGAGAAGATTGTGAAGACGGTAAAGGCAACGGGTGCCGTAGTAAGTGGTCCTATTCCACTGCCGACGCACAAGCGTATTTTTACTGTAAACCGCTCTACGTTCGTTAACAAGAAAGCTCGTGAGCAATTCGAGTTGGCAAGCTACAAGCGACTGATTGACATCTACAACAGCAACAACAAGACCGTAGAGGCTCTGATGAAGTTGGAACTGGCCTCCGGTGTAGAAGTCGAAATTAAAGTTTGATTTTCGGATTTTTAGCGGCATCTTCGGCTTTTCGGTTCGGTCATTATGGACCCCATAACTCCCTTACCGGAAAAAACGAATCTGCCGGCTAAAAATACCAAAACAGAAAAATGCTTTAAGTTAAGCAAATAATGCTTTAAGCAAACAAACAAAACTTTAAGCAAAACAAAAACAATTAACAAGCCGTTTCCCTCGGTTAGCGCCGCAAGAGTAATCGCAAGGTGAAGAGTCGGAAACCCCGCGGGCGAGAACGGATAATTATTAACAAAAACTAAAACAATCTAAGCAAAAATGCCAGGATTATTAGGAAAAAAGATTGGTATGACATCAGTCTTTGGTGCCGACGGCAAGAACATCCCGTGCACCGTTATTGAGGCAGGTCCGTGCGTTGTTACGCAGCTTAAGACTGTTGAGAAGGACGGCTATCAGGCAGTTCAGATTGGCTTCATGCCGAAGAGCGAGAAGCACACGAACAAGGCTGAGGCTGGTCATTTCAAGGCAGCAGGCGTACAACCGATGCGTCACCTTGCAGAATTTGATTTTGATGGAGAGTTGACTCTTGGCCAGACGTTGACGGCAGCCGACCTGTTTGAGGAAGGTATGTATGTAGACGTAATTGGTACGAGCAAGGGTAAAGGTTTCCAGGGAGTTGTTAAGCGTCACGGTTTTGGCGGTGTAGGTCAGTCGACCCACGGTCAGGACGACCGTCTTCGTGCTCCGGGTTCGGTAGGTGCATGTGCATATCCTAGCCGCATTTTCCCGGGTACCCGTATGGCGGGTCACATGGGTGCAGACCGTGTAACGGTTCAGAACCTTGTGGTATTGAAAGTGATTCCTGAGTACAACCTGATCATGGTGAAGGGTAGTATTCCGGGTGTAAAGAATTCAGTAGTAATCATTAACAAGTAATTAGCGGTATGGAACTTAGTATTTTGAACATGGCCGGTAAGGAAACCGGCAAGAAGATCGCTCTGAATGACGCTATCTTCGGTATTGAGCCTAACGACCACGCTATTTACTTGGACGTTAAGCAGTTCTTGGCAGCAAACCGTCAAGGCACAGCTAAGGCTAAACAGCGTTCTGAGAACGCTCACTCGACTCGCAAACTTGGTCGTCAGAAAGGTGGCGGCGGTGCCCGTCCGGGTGATCTGAAGTCTCCGGTACGCGTAGGTGGTGGTACGATTTTCGGTCCGGTACCTCGTGACTATGACTTCAAGTTGAACAAGAAAGTAAAGCAATTGGCTCGTAAGAGCGCTCTGAGTCTGCGTGCAAAGCAGAACGAGTTGATCGTATTGGATTCGTTGCAGTTTGAGGCTCCGAAGACGAAGGCTATGGTAGAGGTAATGAAGGCTCTGCAGGTAGCTGGTAAGAAGGTGCTGTTTGTAACTGCTGAGAACGATCTGAACGTGATCAAGTCGGCTGCTAACATCCAGCGTACGAACGTGGTAACGGCTAATGAGCTGAACACTTACACTATCATGAACTCGAATGTAGTAGTGCTGACCGAGGCATCGGCCGCTGCTATTGAGGCAACTTTTAAAGCTTAAAGGAGGTTATTATTATGGCAATTATTTTGAAACCAATCGTCACTGAGAAGATGACCGCCGCCGGCGAGAAGTTGAACCGTTACGGTTTTCAGGTAGCTCGCAATGCCAACAAGATTGAGATCAAGAAGGCAGTAGAAGAAATGTACAACGTACAGGTAGCAGATGTAAACACCCTGATTGTAGCTCCGAAGACGAAGCAGCGCTATACGAAGAGCGGTTTGCTGCGTGGTGCAAAGCAGGCATACAAGAAGGCTATCGTTACGTTGAAAGAAGGTGAAACAATCGATTTTTATAGCAACATCTAAAAATGGCTGTACGTAAATTTAAGCCCACAACACCGGGGCAAAGACACAAAGTTATTGGCGCGTTTGAGACAATTACAGCAAGCGCACCAGAGAAGTCTCTTGTGTACGGAAAGCGCAAGACGGGTGGTCGCAACAATGTTGGAAAGATGACCATGCGTTATATTGGCGGCGGACACAAGCAGAAGTATCGTGTAATTGACTTCAAGCGCAACAAAGACGGTGTACCGGCAACAGTAAAGACAATAGAGTACGATCCGAACCGTTCGGCTCGCATCGCGCTGCTATTCTACGCTGATGGCGAAAAGCGCTACATTCTTGCACCTAATGGACTGCAAGTAGGTCAAACGGTAATGTCGGGAGCAGAAGCTGCTCCTGAAGTAGGAAATGCACTACCGATGGTAAACATCCCTCTGGGAACGCTGATTCACAACATTGAGTTGCGTCCCGGTCAGGGAGCATGTATGGTTCGTTCGGCAGGAACGTTCGCCCAGCTTTCGAGTCGTGAGGACAAGTACGCAATTATCAAGTTGCCTTCGGGCGAGTTGCGTAAGGTGCTGAGCGCATGCAAGGCTACTGTTGGTGTAGTAGGAAACAGTGATCACGCTTTGGAGAAGAGCGGTAAGGCAGGTCGCAGCCGTTGGCTGGGTCGTCGTCCGCACAACCGTGGTGTAGTTATGAACCCTGTAGATCACCCGATGGGTGGTGGTGAAGGCCGTCAGAGTGGTGGTCATCCGCGTAGCCGTAAGGGCTTGCTTGCAAAGGGTTACAAGACTCGTCGTCCGAAGAACCAGAGCAATCAGTACATTATTGAAAGACGTAAAAAATAACCTATTAAAATCAGATTAACATTATGAGTCGTTCATTGAAAAAAGGACCGTTTATTAGCGTAAAGCTGGAGAAGAAGGTGCTGGCTATGAATGAGGCTAACAAGAAAGAAGTTGTTAAGACCTGGAGCCGTGCATCGATGATCTCTCCTGATTTTGTAGGTCATACGATTGCAGTTCACAATGGAAACAAGTTCATTCCTGTATATGTAACGGAGAACATGGTAGGTCACAAGCTCGGTGAGTTTGCTCCGACCCGTACGTTCCGTGGTCACTCGGGAAACAGAAAGTAATCCATTGAATCATTAATCAAAATTAAAAAACCATAAGATTAAAATGGGTGCTAGAAAACATAATACGGCAGAGGCAATGAAGGAGGCTCGCAAGAGTCAATACTTTGCCAAGCTCAACAACGTTCCCACGAGTCCGCGTAAGATGCGTCTGGTAGCAGACATGGTACGTGGCATGGAGGTGAACCGCGCACTTGGTGCACTGCACTTCTCGACGAAGGAAGCCAGCCGTGCACTGGAGAAACTCTTGAAATCGGCTATTGCCAACTGGGAGACCAAGACTGGCAAGAAGGCAGATCAGGAGACACTGTATGTTAGTAACATCATGGTTGACGGCGGCTTGATGCTGAAGCGCATGTTGCCCGCTCCTCAGGGTCGCGCTTATCGTGTACGCAAGCGTTCGAACCATGTTACTATATTTGTAGATACTAAGAATACTAACGCTGAAAAGTAATTAACCAAAATGGGACAGAAAATTAATCCAATTGCAAACCGCCTGGGTATTGTACGTGGTTGGGATTCCAACTGGTTTGGCGGTAAGAATTTCGGAGATACGTTGCTTGAGGATGCAAAGATCCGCAAGTACCTGAATGCCCGTTTGGCTGAGGCAAGTATTTCCCGTATCGTTATTGAGAGAACTCTGAAATTGGTAACTGTAACTGTCTGCACTGCTCGCCCCGGTTATATTATTGGAAAGGGTGGACAAGAAGTTGACAAATTGAAAGAGGAGTTGAAGAAGATCACCAAGCAGGATGTACAGATCAACATCTTCGAGGTACGTCGTCCGGAATTGGATGCTACAATTGTAGCAAACAAGATCGCTCGTCAGCTGGAGGGTAAGATCGCATATCGTCGTGCGGTGAAGATGGCAATCCAAGGAACTATGCGCATGGGCGCAGAGGGTATTAAGGTCCAGGTAAGTGGTCGTCTGAACGGTGCCGAGATGGCTCGTAAGGAGATGTACAAAGAGGGCCGTACGCCGCTGCATACATTGCGTGCTGACATCGACTACTGCCACGTTGGAGCACTGACGAAGGTAGGTATTATCGGTGTAAAGGTTTGGATTTGTCGTGGTGAGGTATTTGGCAAGAAGGACTTGGCTCCGAACTTCTCTCAGCAGAAGGAGAACCGTCCGGATCGCCGAAACGATCGTCGCGATGACCGTCGTGGTGGTTTCCGCCGTAACAAAAAATAATTATCAACGATTTGTAGATTAGAAAACAGTTATGTTACAACCAAAGAAAACTAAATTCCGCCGCTGTCAAAAGGGTCGCATCAAGGGTGTGGCTCATCGCGGCCAAGAGCTGGTATTTGGCTCGTTCGGTATCAAGAGTCTTGGTACCATCTGGTTGACCGGTCGCCAAATCGAAGCAGCTCGTATCGCAGTAACTCGCCATATGCAACGTCAAGGTCAGGTATGGATCCGCGTATTCCCGGACAAGCCGATCACGAAGAAGCCGTTGGATGTACGTATGGGTAAGGGTAAAGGTGCTCCGGAAGGATTCGTAGTACCATTGGAGCCCGGCCGCGTTATCTTCGAGATAGATGGTGTAAGCTTCGAGGTAGCAAAAGAGGCACTCCGCCTGGCTGCACAGAAGTTGCCAGTAACAACCAAATTTGTCGTAAGACGTGATTACGACCCAACCCAAAATGTTTAATTAGGATTATGAAAACAGCTGAAATTAAAGAATTAACAACTGCTGAGATTCAGGAGCGTCTGGAGGCTGAGAAGACCAGTCTGTTACAGATGAAGCTAAATCACAGTATTTCTCCGCTCGACAATCCGTTGCAGATTAAGGTTGCTCGTAGAAACATCGCGCGACTTGCAACTGAGCTCCGTGCTCGAGAAATTAACAAGTAAAAAACGACAATTGAAATGGAAAGAAATCTAAGAAAAGAGCGCGTGGGCGTAGTTGTTTCCAACAAGATGGACAAGACCATTGTGGTAGCTGTCAAGTGGAAAGAGAAACACCCCATTTATGGCAAGTTTGTCAATAAGACTCGCAAGTTCCATGCTCATGATGAGAAGAATGAGTGCGGCATCGGTGATACCGTACGTATCATGGAGACTCGTCCGTTGAGCAAGACAATTCGTTGGCGTCTAACTCAAATTGTAGAAAGGGCTAAGTAATTATGGTACAGCAAGAATCAAGACTGATAGTTGCGGACAACTCGGGTGCTAAAGAGGCATTGGTTATCCGCGTTCTGGGCGGCACCAAGAAGCGTTATGCCAGCCTGGGCGACACGGTAGTAGTAGCCGTTAAGGGCGTAATTCCTTCGTCGGAGATCAAGGATGGTACGGTAAGCCGTGCAATCGTAGTTCGCGTGAAGAAGGAGGTACGTCGTGCAGACGGAAGCTATATTCGCTTTGACGACAACGCATGTGTGTTGGTAAACAACGCTGGTGAGCTGCGTGGTAGCCGTATCTTTGGTCCGGTTGCTCGTGAGCTTCGTCAGACGAACATGAAAATTATTTCGTTGGCACCTGAAGTGCTCTAAATCATCTAAAAAGTTACAGAAATGGCAAAATTACATATCAAGAAAGGTGATACCGTTTATGTAAACGCAGGTGCAAGTAAGGGCAAGACCGGCCGTGTGCTGGAGGTGCTCGTAGAGAAGCAGCGTGCGATTGTAGAGGGTGTCAACATGGTATCTAAGAGTACCAAACCTAATGCAAAGAATCCGCAAGGCGGAATCGTTAAACAAGAGGCTCCTATCCACATCTCTAACCTGAATCCTGTAGAGGATGGCAAGCCCGTTCGCGTAGGTCGCGTAGAGAAGGATGGTAAGCTTGTACGTGTAAGTAAAAAAACCGGTAAGGAGATCTAAGAATGAATACGGCTAGTTTAAAGCAGGATTACAAGGAGCGTATCGTTCCTATCCTGATGAAGGAGTTCGGTTATACGACAGTAATGCAGTGCCCGCGTCTGGAGAAGATCGTTTTGAACCAGGGTTTGGGTGAGGCAGTAGCCGATAAGAAGATCATCGAGGTAGCATTGCAGGAGATGACGGCCATTGCAGGTCAGAAGGCAGTAGCTACTGAGTCGAAGAAGGATATCGCCGGATTTAAGGTACGTAAGAAGATGCCGATCGGTGTACGTGTAACGTTGCGTGGTGAGCAGATGTACGAATTTTTGGAGCGTCTGGTTCGCGTAGCATTGCCTCGTATCCGCGACTTCAAAGGTATCAACAACAAGATGGACGGTCGTGGTAACTACACGTTGGGTATCACGGAGCAGATCATCTTCCCGGAAATCAACATTGATAACATCACCAAACTGCTGGGTATGAACATCACGTTCGTGACCACGGCCAACACCGATGAGGAGGGCTTTGCTCTGCTGCGTGAGTTTGGTTTACCTTTCAAAAAGTAAGACAAGACTATGGCAAAAGAATCAATGAAAGCCCGCGAGGTGAAGCGTGCAAAGCTGGTAGCAAAGTATGCTGCCAAGCGTGCCCAGCTCCTCAAGGATGGTGACTATGAAGGTCTCCAGGCACTGCCTAAGAACGCAAGCCCGGTACGTCTGCACAACCGTTGCAAGATCACCGGTCGTCCGAAAGGTTACATGCGTGTCTTCGGTCTGAGCCGTATCCAGTTCCGTGAGATGGCTTCTAAGGGCCTGATCCCAGGCGTAAAGAAGGCCAGCTGGTAATTTTTAGAGGCGTTAGCGTTGGCCGTTAGCTATTGGCCTTCAAAAAGTCAGAGCTAAAGCCAATGCCTAAGCCAAAGTGAACATTATTAAATATTGTCCCGACAGGCGGGATTAATTTAAAGAAAAAACATTATGACAGATCCAATCGCAGATTACCTCACTCGACTGAGGAATGCAATCAAAGCCGGCCACCGTGTGGTAGAAGTTCCGGCTTCGAATCTGAAGAAAGAGATCACTCGCATCTTGTTTGAGAAGGGTTATATCCTCTCTTACAAGTTTGTAGAGGATGGCCCTCAGGGTACGATTAAGATCGCCCTGAAGTATGATCCGGTTAACAAAGTTAACGCCATCAAGAGTTTACAACGTGTATCCACTCCGGGTTTGCGTCAGTATGTAGGTTATCGTGAGATGCCGCGCGTATTGAACGGTCTGGGTATCGCTATCCTGAGCACCTCTAAGGGTGTGATGACAAACAAGGAAGCGCTGCTGCAGAAGCTGGGTGGTGAAGTTATTTGCTATGTTTATTAATAAAGGAGGATTAGTATGTCAAGAATTGGAAAACTTCCTATTGCCATTCCCGCAGGTGTTACCGTTACGGTAAGTCCGGAGAATGTAGTGACCGTTAAGGGTCCGAAGGGTGAGCTCGTTCAGGCTGTTGATCCCCTGATTAGTGTAAGCGTAGAGGATGGCGTATGCCACGTGACTCGTCCGAACGATGAGAAAGAGGCTCGTTCGAAGCATGGTCTGTACCGTGCGTTGATCCACAACATGGTTGTTGGTGTAAGCGAGGGTTATAAGAAAGTACTCGAGTTGGTAGGTGTAGGTTACCGCGTTGAGTTGGCTCAGCCGAATGTGCTGAACTTCTCGCTGGGTTATACGCACCCTATCTACATGGGTCTTCCGAAGGAGATCAAGGTAGAGACCAAGTCGGAGCGTAACCAAAACCCGCTGGTAATCCTGGAGTCGGCTGACAAGCAGTTGATCGGTCAGGTATGCGCCAAGATCCGTTCGTTCCGTAAACCGGAGCCGTATAAGGGTAAGGGTATTCGCTTCCAGGGTGAAGTTGTACGTCGTAAGGCTGGTAAGTCGGCTGGTAAATAATAGAAAGGAATAAGATTATGATTAAGAAAATTGCACGTCGCCTTAAGATTAAGGCATCTATCCGTACGAAGGTATCGGGTACTGCAGAGCGTCCGCGTCTGACCGTATTCCGCTCTAATAGCCAGATTTACGCTCAGGTAATTGACGACACGAAGGGTATGACCCTGGCTAGCGCATCGTCGCTTGCTATTAAGGATAAAATGACCAAGACAGAGAAAGCTGCTGAGGTAGGAAAACTGATTGCTGAGGCTGCCAAGAAGGCAGGTGTAGAGGCAGTAGTATTCGATCGTAACGGCTACCTGTATCATGGTCGAGTTAAATCACTTGCAGATGCTGCTCGCGAGGCAGGTCTCAAATTCTAATGGAACGATACTGATATGAATCGTGTAAAAACTACTCAAGATCTGGAGCTCAAGGAGCGTCTGGTGGCAGTCAACCGCGTAACTAAAGTTACGAAGGGTGGACGTACTTTCACCTTTGCAGCTATCGTTGTTGTTGGTAATGAGAACGGCATCGTAGGCCAAGGCCTGGGTAAGGCAGGTGAAGTAACGGCAGCTATTGCTAAGGCAACTGAGGCTGCAAAGAAGAACCTGATTCAGGTTCCGGTACTGAAGGGAACTATACCTCACGAGCAGTATGCTAAGTTTGGTGGTGCCCGCGTATATATTCAGCCCGCTACTCACGGTACGGGAGTGAAGGCCGGTGGTGCTATGCGTGCCGTGCTGGAGTCGGTAGGTGTTACCGACGTGCTGGCAAAGGCAAAGGGTAGCTCCAACCCTCACAACCTCGTGAAGGCTACTATTCAGGCTCTCGCCGAGTTGCGTGACGCCCATACGGTAGCTCAGAACCGCGGTGTAAGTTTGTCGACTGTGTTTAACGGATAAAACTGATAAGAACTATGGCAAAGATTAAGATTCAACAAGTTCGCAGCATTATCCGCTGCCCGAAGGATCAGAAGGCTACTATGGTAGCTCTGGGTCTGAAGAAGATGAACGCCGTGGTAGAGCATGAGGCAACTCCTGCTATCATGGGTATGGTAGAGAAGGTAAAGCACCTGATAAAAGTAATTGATTAAAACTGAAAGATTTACGCATTATGGAATTAAATAAATTGACTCCGGCTGCCGGCTCAGTGAAGACAGCAAAGCGTATCGGCCGAGGTGCCGGTTCGGGTTTGGGTGGCACGTCTACCCGTGGTCACAAGGGTGCTAAGTCTCGTTCGGGTTATTCGAAGAAGATCGGATTTGAGGGTGGTCAGATGCCTATGCAGCGTCGTCTGCCTAAGTTTGGCTTCAAGAATATCAACCGTGTAGAGTACAAGGCTATCAATCTGGCAACTCTTCAGGCGCTTGCCGAGGCTAGGAAGCTGGAGAAGATCGGTCTGGTAGAGCTGCATGAGGCTGGTTTTATCAGCAAGACCCAGTTGGTAAAGATTCTTGGTAATGGTACGTTGACCGCTAAGCTGACCGTACAGGCAAATGCCTTCAGCAAGTCTGCTGAGGCTGCTATCACGGCTGCCGGTGGTACTATCGAGAAAATTTAAATTATTGATTTAATCAAGGATTTAATATGAAATTTATAGAAACAATCAAGAATATCTGGAAGGTTGAGGACCTCCGTAATCGACTGCTGACCACGCTGTTGTTCGTGCTCATCTATCGTTTCGGTAGTTTCGTAGTCCTTCCGGGTATTAATCCACAGGCTTTGTCGGCTCTGCATTCGCAGACCGCCGGAGGTCTGATGGCGCTCTTGGATATGTTCTCTGGTGGTGCCTTCTCGAATGCTTCGATATTCGCGTTGGGTATCATGCCTTACATCTCCGCATCGATCGTAGTACAGCTGCTCACTATTGCAGTGCCGTACTTCCAGAAGATGCAGAAGGAGGGTGAGTCGGGTCGCCAGAAGATGAACCAGATCACGCGCTATCTGACTGTGGCTATCTTGTTGTTCCAGGGTCCGAGCTACTTGGTGAACCTGTCGGTGCAGATGGCACAGGCAGGCCAGCCTCTGGCTGTGGGCTTCAACTGGTTCACGATATCGTCGACGGTATTGTTGTGCGCCGGCTCTATGTTTGTCATGTGGTTGGGTGAGCGTATCACGGATCGCGGTGTAGGTAACGGTATTTCGTTCATCATCTTGATCGGTATTATTGCTCGTTTCCCGGCTGCTGTGGTTCAGGAGTTCGGAAGCCGACTGAATGATGCCGGCGGTGGACTGATCGTGTTCTTGATCGAGGTGGTAGTGCTGCTGGCTGTGCTGGCATTTGCTATCCTGCTGGTTCAGGGCACGCGCAAGATACCTGTACAGTACGCAAAGCGTGTTGTGGGTAACAAGCAGTATGGCGGTGTACGTCAGTATATCCCGTTGAAGGTAAATGCGGCTAACGTAATGCCTATCATTTTTGCACAGGCTATTATGTTTATTCCTATCGCTCTAATGGGTTTCCGTTCCGAGGGTATGAGTGCGTTTGCACAGGCATTTGCTGACAACAATGGATTCTGGTACAACCTGGTATTCTTCTTGCTCATCATCGCGTTCACCTACTTCTATACAGCGATTATCATCAATCCTGTACAGATGGCAGAGAACTTGAAGCTGAACAACGGATTTATTCCGGGTGTGAAGCCGGGTAAGAAGACGGCCGAGTATATCGACTCGATCATGAGTCGCATCACCTTGCCGGGTTCGATCCTGCTTGGTATCATTGCTATCCTGCCTGCTTTTGCACGTCTGTTTGGCGTGACGATGGGCTTTGCGCAGTTCTTTGGTGGAACGTCGCTGCTCATTATGGTAGGTGTGATCCTGGATACTTTGCAGCAGATTGAGAGCCACCTGTTGATGCGTCACTACGACGGATTCTTTGAGTCCGGCATGCGTATCAAGGGACGTTCGGGTGCTATGGCTTATTAATTAGTTGAGCAGATGATCTATCTCAAGACTGACGAAGAAGTAGAGCTCATGCGAGCTAGCAATATCCTGCTGGGTAAGACTTATGCCGAAGTGGCTAAGTCTATCCGGCCGGGTGTTACTACCGCCGAGCTGGACAAGATAGCGTATGAGTTTATCTGTGACCACGGAGGTCGTCCTGCGTGTCTGGGCTATGAGGGTTATCCCGCTACGCTCTGCACGTCGGTGAACGGCGTGGTGGTGCATGGTATCCCGTCTAAGGAGTGCGTACTCAAGGAGGGCGATATCATCTCGGTAGACTCGTCGATCGAGCTGAACGGCTGGCATTCCGATAGTGCTTACACCTTCCCTGTGGGCGAGGTAGCACCCGAGGTGATGCAGTTGTTGCGTACGACCAAGGAAGCGCTCTACCTGGGTATTGAGCAGGCCGTTACCGGTCGCCGCCTGGGTGATGTGAGCGCTACTATCCAGCAGCATTGTGAGCGTGCCGGCTACGGTGTAGTCCGCGAGTTTGTGGGCCACGGTATCGGACGTCACATGCACGAGGATCCGGAGGTATGCAACTATGGTCGTCGAGGCAACGGTATCATGCTCAAGTCGGGAATGACGCTGGCAATCGAGCCGATGATCACGCTTGGACGTCGTCAGGTAGTCATCGAGGATGACGGCTGGACAGCCCGCACCGTGGATCGCAAGCCGGCGGCTCATTATGAGCACTCGGTATGCGTGCGCAACGGCAAGGCGGACATCCTGTCCACGTTTGAGTTCATCCGCGAGGTACTGGGAGATAGATTTATCTGATCCACTATTACAAACCAATAAACATATAGCACAATGGCAAAACAAGATTCGATTGAAGTTGATGGCACGATCATTGAGTCGTTGAGCAATGCGATGTTTCGTGTGCAACTGGAAAGCGGTCCTATCATCACGGCGCATATCTCGGGCAAGATGCGTATGCACTATATCAAGATCCTGACCGGAGATCGCGTAAAGGTGGAGATGAGTCCGTATGACTTGACAAAAGGACGTATATCGTTCCGCTACAAGTAATTAATTTTAAAACAACAGTTTTTACTATGAAAGTAAGAGCATCTGTTAAAAAGCGCAATGCAGACTGCAAGATTGTACGTCGCAAAGGTAAGCTTTATGTAATTAACAAAAAAGAACCTAAGATGAAGATGCGTCAAGGATAAGCGCTTCAGATTAGTTAACCAATTAAAAAATTAATCCTTAAGTAAATAATTATGGCTATAAGAATTGTCGGTGTAGATCTGCCGCAAAATAAGTGCGGTGAAGTCGGATTGACTTACATCTACGGAATAGGTCGTTCAAGCGCAAAGAAGATCCTGGCAGAGGCAGGCGTAGACCCAAGCATCAAGGTGCAGGATTGGACAGACGACCAAGCAGCTAAGATTCGTGAGATCATCGGTGCCAAGTTCAAAGTGGAAGGTGATCTGCGTTCGGAAACCCAGCTCAACATCAAGCGTTTGATGGATATCGGTTGTTATCGTGGTGTTCGTCACCGTATCGGTCTGCCGGTTCGTGGTCAATCTACCAAGAACAATGCTCGTACCCGCAAGGGACGTAAGAAAACAGTTGCTAACAAGAAGAAGGCTACGAAGTAATCGGGCCTGTGTTAGTGAGTCATTAACTAGAAAAATTATCTATCAAACATTATGGCAAAGAAAACAGTTGCAGCTAAGAAGCGCGTTGTTAAGATTGACGGCGTAGGACAGCTCCACGTGATGTCTTCCTTCAACAACGTTATCGTTACAATGGCCAATGGTGACGGTCAGGTAATCTCCTGGTCTTCGGCTGGTAAAATGGGCTTCCGTGGCTCTAAGAAGAATACTCCTTATGCTGCCCAGATGGCAGCAGCAGACTGTGGAAAGGTGGCATACGACCTGGGTCTGCGCAAGGTAAAAGCATACGTAAAGGGTCCTGGACAGGGACGTGAATCGGCTATCCGTGCATGTGTTGCAGCGGGTATTGAGGTAACCGAGATTATCGACGTTACGCCGATGCCTCACAACGGCTGTCGTCCTCCCAAGCGTCGTCGCGTATAATAAATTGTAAATTGTAAAACAATAAATCGTAAATTATTATGGCAAGATATATAGGCCCAAAATCTCGTATTGCACGTCGTTTCGGAGAGCCGATTTTCGGTCCGGACAAGGTGCTTGACAAGCGCAATTACGCACCGGGACAACACGGCGTAAACCGTCGTAAGAAGAACTCTGAGTACGGTACTCAGCTCGCAGAGAAGCAGAAAGCTAAATACACCTATGGTGTACTGGAGAAACAATTCCGTCTGCTCTTCGCTCGCGCAAGCCGTGCTAAAGGTATTACCGGTGAGATTCTGCTCCAACTCCTGGAGAGTCGCTTAGACAATATCGTATACCGTCTTGGTATCGCTCCTACGCGTGCCGCTGCACGCCAACTCGTAAGTCACCGTCACATCACTGTTGACGGCAAGGTAGTGAACATCCCCTCGTACTCGGTTAAGCCGGGTCAGATCGTAGCCGTTCGCGAGAAGGCTAAATCGCTGGAGGTGATTGCAGCTTCTTTGGAGGGATTCAACCATAGCAAGTATAGCTGGCTCGAATGGGATCAGGCAAAATTGGCAGGTAAATACCTCAATATTCCTCAGCGTGAGGAGATTCCTGAGAACATCAAGGAGCAGTTAATCGTTGAGTTGTACTCTAAATAATCATTAAATTCATGGCAATATTAAATTTTATAAAACCTAACAAGGTTATCATGTTGGACTCGACGGCGACGAAAGGCACTTTCGAATTTCGTCCTCTCGAGCCGGGTTATGGTATTACAATAGGTAATGCTATTCGTCGCGTGCTCTTGGGCTCGCTGGAAGGATATGCTATCTGTTCCATCAAGATTAGCGGTATTGATCATGAATTTGCTACTATCCCTGGCGTCATTACTGACGTAACAAACATTATCCTCAATCTCAAACAAGTGCGTTTCCGTCTCCTGGAGGGTATGGAAGCTACGGGCGAAACCGCTAAGGTGCACATCCAGAAGGCTAAGACCTTCACGGCCGGCAACCTGGGCGCAACGCTTCAGTACTTTGAAGTGCTGAATCCCGAACTCCAACTCGCCGAGCTGGACGAGAGCGCTAACTTCGAAATTGAGTTCACTATTAACAAGGGACGTGGCTACGTACCCGGAGACGAGAACCGCAAGGCTGATGACAAGATCGGCACGCTGGCTATCGACTCTATCTACACGCCAATCCGCAATGTCAAGATCGCTGTTGACCAGTATCGTGTTGAGCAGCGTACTGACTATGAGAAACTGACCATGGAGATCACCACCGATGGTTCGATCACCCCGCAGAACGCACTGACTGAGGCAGCTAAGATCCTGATCTACCACTTCATGCTGTTCTCTGACGAGCGCATCGTACTGGAGGAGGAGACCAAGAATCCGAGCAGCGCTCTCGATGAAGAGATCCTGCGTATGCGTCAGCTCCTCAATCAGAAGCTCCAGGATATGGACCTCTCCGTACGCGCCCTCAACTGCTTGAAGGCTGCCGAGGTAGAGACCCTGGGCGAACTGGTTAAATACCACCGTAGCGACCTCTTGAAGTTCCGTAACTTCGGTAAGAAGTCTCTGACCGAGTTGGACGAACTGCTCGAGCGTAACGGCCTGGCATTTGGCATGGATATCTCCCGCTATCGTGTAACGGAGAATATTTGATTATTTAAACAAACAAACGATTAAACTATTATGAGACATAATAAGAAATTCAATCACCTTAGCCGCAAGGCTAATCACCGTGCAGCCCTGCTCAGCAATATGGCTTGCTCGCTGATTATGCACAAGCGTATCTCCACAACGCTGGCTAAGGCTAAAGCGCTGCGTATCTACGTAGAGCCGATCCTCACTCGCGCAAAGGAGGACAATATGAACAACCGCCGTCTGGCATTCAGCCTGCTCAAGCAGAAAGAGGTCGTTACCGAGCTCTTCCAGAACGTAGGCGAGAAGATCGCTAACCGTCCGGGTGGCTACACGCGTATCCTGCATACCGGTTTCCGTCTGGGTGACGCTGCCGAGATGTGTATCATTGAGCTCGTTGACTACAACGAGAACATGCTCAAGGAGACCAAGAAGGCTGCTAAGAAGGCTACCCGCCGTGCCGGCAAGAAGGCTGCTGAGAAACCCGCTGCAGAAGAGGTAAAGGCTGAGGCTCCCGTAGAGGCTCCCGCAGCTGAGGCTCCCGCAGAAGAAGCTAAGGCAGAGTAAATCTTCTAAGTTTTGAATAGTTATGTTTTTGGATATCGAAAAACATAATGAAACAGGTATCACTATCGACAACTGCAAGGTTGGAGATAGTGTTACTGTTTCCGGAATGATCCACAACGTCCGCGTGACGAAGTGGGGTGGCTTTATCGTGCTGCGTAAGAGTCGTGGTCTGCTGCAGGCTGTGGTGTCGAACGATACCTCGCGTTTTTTCGACGAACAGGGCCAGGAGATCCACATGAACGACCTCTGCCGCGAGATGGCTATCACGATCGTGGGAACGGTAGGCGAAGCTAAGATCAAGGATCCTGCAGCGTTCTACAACACCATCGAGATTGCTGTCGCTGAGGTACGCGTCCTGAGCCGTCCTACTACCGCCGATGTGGTGGACATGAACGCCCTCAAGTTCGGCGACGAGGAGACCCTGCTGCGCTATAAGTTCGACAACCGTCAGGTGACGCTGCGCAACCCGCGCGACATGGCTATACTGAAGGTACAGTCGACCATCGCCAAGGCCTTTGCCGATTTCCTCACAGAGAACGGCTTCACGCAGATCTATACCCCGAAGATTGTATCCGAGGGTGCAGAAGGCGGTGCGAATGTATTCCGCATGGACTACTTCGGCAAGCAGGTCTATCTGGCACAGAGTCCGCAGTTCTACAAGCAGATCGGCGTAGGCGTCTATGAGCGCGTGTTTGAGATCGCGCCGGCCTATCGTGCCGAGAAGCATGCTACCTCTCGCCACCTGAACGAGTATATCTCGCTGGATGTGGAGATGGGCTTCATCAAGGGACAGGAGGATGTTATGCTGCTGGAGGCTGCCCTGCTGCGTCATATCATCGCTACGGTAGCAGAGCGTTGCGGCCACGAGCTGAATCTGCTCGGTGCTACGATGCCTAAGTTGCCTAACGAGGTGCCGGCATGGAAACTGAGCGAGGTGCATGAGATCCTGTTTGAGAACAAGCTGTGCGAAGCCGATCACCGTGGTGAGGATGACCTCGCCCCCGAGGAGGAGCGCGCTATATGCAAGTACGCCCTGGAGAAATACGGTTCGGACTTTGTGTTCGTCACCCATTTCCCCTCCGAGCACCGTGCTTTCTATGCCATGGACGATCCCGAGGATCCGACATTGACGCTGAGCTTCGACCTCTTGATGCGTGGTCTGGAGATCACCTCCGGCGGACAACGTATCCACAAGGAAGCCGACTATCGCGAGAAGATGCTGCGTCGTGGCATGAACCCGGATGCTTTCCGCTTCTACCTCGACACGTTCCGTAACGGCATGCCGCCTCACGGAGGTTTTGCTATCGGACTGGAGCGTATCACGGCTTGCTTCCTGGGTATCAACAACGTGAAAGAATGTAGTATGTTCCCCCGCGATATCAACCGCGTGGCTCCCTGATGCAAGAGATCGCTCAGAAATTGGAACACAAGGGCGTCAAGCCCACGGCAAATAGGATGTTGGTCTATCAGGTTTTGGTGGACCAACATCATCCTTTATCGTTGCGCGACCTGGAGGACGAATTGGTCACCATGGACCGTAGCAGCATTTTTCGCACGCTGACCCTCTTTCTCAAGCACGATGTGATACATGCTTTTGAGGACGGTCGTGGTGTGGAGCATTATGAACTATGTCGCCATCATGACGACGAAGATCACTCGGCTAGCCATGTGCATTTCTACTGCGAGTCGTGCGGTCGCACCTACTGTATCGAGCAGGTGAGCCTGCCGCAGGTGGAGCTACCGGCCGAGTATCATGTACATTCAATGTCTTTTGTCGTGAAGGGCCTGTGCCCGCAATGTCAGAAAATATGAAAACTAAATCAGTTCTTTTATTTCTTTCTGTAGCGCTCCTGTGCGCTTGTGGAGGTACTACACCGACCACCTTGACCAATGACCAACCGCAACAGGATACCATTCCTGTGACCACTGTGATCGTAGAGCGTGAGATGGCTTCGGCGGATATGACCGTATTCGGCGGTATCCAGTTTGGCCGTGTACGTTCGATCACTACGGACGATCTGCTGGCCGAGACGCCGGAGATACGTTTTGATGAGCAGGGCCACCTGGTGGCTACCAAGCCGGCCGAGGTTATCATACGTGATAAACAGGGCCGTGTAGCAAACCATAACGGCGGTAAACTGAATAAGGATACCGTGGGCTTCCTCTTCCGTACTACGTATCAGTATGAGGGCGAGACCAATCGCGTCAAGTGGATCCGTTCGGACAATACGGTCAACAAGTTGCAGTCGGTCAACTATCGCCGCTTCAACTATGAGGGGGATAAGGTTTATCCTAACGAGATGTTCGAACTGCTGCAGTCCGGTCAGTGGCCTGCTGCCAACTACTCCACCTACGAGTACAAGGATATGGACGACCAGGGCAACTGGCTCTCTCGTGAGGTCAAGAACTACTACTTCGAACGACCCGACTTCCTCTCGCCTGAGGTGATGAACCAACTGGATAACGAAGAGGCTATGCAGGCGGCAGAGAAACTGCTCCAAGAGCACGTACAAGACGCAACGCCTACTACCTATACAGAAAGTCGTACGATCGAGTACTACGAATAAAACAGAATAGGAGCGACCCTCGGGCTGCTCCTATTCTATTAGGCTTTCAGCTTTCAGCATTCGGCTTTCAGTCTCTCTTCGTATTCGGCCTTTACGTCCTCATAGAAATGGGCTTTGGCGGTGGATACGTACGGCATCAACCAAAGGAAACCAATACAACAAGTGAGGATACACAGCAAAACCCAGCCGAGGAAGGTCAGATTTAGCACAAACAGCTCCCACTTATGACCGCGCATCATTATGCGACTGGTACGTAGTGCTTCGGTAGCGGATATACTCGGGGTGTCACGGATAATAAACGGTACGAGTTCATACGCTAAGCCAAAGATAATAGAGCCAATCATCAGGGTAGGAATGAGCAGCAAGACTATAATCAAGCCCATCAGGAAGCCCGACTCTACATAATTGATCCAATTGGCTGTAAACTCATGGAACAGCGATGAGGCCGGACTCTCGTTGCGCTCTTCGCGGCGCGCGAAAGATAGACAGAGGTTGTAGAATGCAAAACTCAATGGCATCATTACTAACAAGCTAACCAGCGCATTGGTGCTGCTGCCAACGAGGTTTAACCACTGGATTTTAGCAAACTCGGCAATGTAGCTTGGGGTGCTA
>JAFXYK010000102.1 GCA_017541805.1 Paludibacteraceae bacterium | reverse complement strand
GGAACAAAAAAACAGGCAGCCGGATGGTTGCCTGTTTGCGTAATTGCCTGCGGAGGATTAGAGGTTCTCTTGCTCCTCTCCACCAACGGGGTAGGTGGTGGTAGTACCCTCTTCTTCTTGAGTCTCTTGAACCGGAGCGGTAACTGCAGGTTGATCGGACTCCTCCTCTGCCGGTTTGGTCTTCTTCGTGAAAGCGACGGAGATAATGCTCAGGAATACGATGATTCCGATCAGCGTCCATGTTGCTTTCTCGAGGAAGTCAGCCGTCTTCGGAGCACCCATGACCTGGTTGCCACTCGAGAAACCGGATGCAAGACCACCTCCCTTGCTATTCTGAACCAACACCAAAAGCGTCAGCAGGATAGAGGCAATAATGATTAAAATAGTAATAAATGTACCCATAATTTTTATTTACGATTTAACGATTTACAATTTACAAATTTAGCCTTTTTCGCAAAATCGGGTGCAAAGGTACAACAAAAAATTGGAATGTGCAAGTTTTTGTGCAAAAAAAGCATTTATATTTGCGTATATGGCAAAAAAGCAGTATCTTTGCGCACGAATTATGACACAACAGGAATTATTGGCTATTAAGCAGCGGTTTGGCATTATAGGCACGAGTCCCTTGCTGAACCGGGATATCGAAATTGCGGTCCAGGTGGCGCGCACCGATTTGAGTGTGCTCATCACCGGAGAGTCCGGTGTGGGAAAGGAACATTTCCCAAAGATCATCCATGCTTTCTCCACGCGCAAGCACGGCCCGTATTTCGCCGTGAACTGTGGCGCCATCCCCGAAGGCACAATAGACAGTGAGCTCTTTGGCCATGAGAAAGGAGCCTTTACCGACGCGAAGAACGAGCACAAGGGTTATTTTGAGATAGCGAACGGCGGTACTCTGTTCCTGGACGAAGTGGGTGAACTGCCGCTGCAGACGCAGGTGCGCCTGTTGCGTGTGCTGGAGACAGGCGAGTACATACGTATGGGCTCGGCAGAGGTGCGCAAGACGAACGTGCGCGTAGTGGCGGCGACGAACCTGAACATGCGTCAGGCGATCGACGATGGTCGTTTCCGCGAGGATCTGTATTACCGTCTGAATACCGTTGAGATCCGTGTACCCGCCCTGCGCGAGCGCAAAGAGGATATACCGTTGCTGTTCAAGAAGTTCGCCAAGGACTTCTGCGACCGCTACCAGATGCCGCCTATCTCGCTCAACGAAGAGGCGACGCGCTTGCTGCAAGAGAGTTACTGGCGCGGTAACATCCGTCAACTCAAGAACACCGCCGAGCAGATCGCGGTGATCGAGATGGACCATCAGATCAATGCCGACACGCTGCGTAAATACCTGCCGAAAGGCGAGAACCAGCAGAGCCTCGTGCTGCGCAATGCGCCGCAGGAGAACGGAGGAAAGGACTACTCGCACGAGATCGGTATTCTGTATAACATGGTGATGCAGAATAAGAAGGATCTGGAGGAGCTTCGTGGAATGTTGAAGGGTCGAAACATCGAGATGTCGAGACCGCAAGATGTGGAGGAGATAGCACCTCATCATACCATCACTATCTCGCAACCTGAAATGAGTGCGCGCAAGCCCATCGAGGCCGAGGAGATAGAGACCGAACCGAGTCTGCGCATCGAAGATGCAGAGATAGAGAAAATCAAACGGGCGCTGGAACTCAGCGAAGGTAACCGTAAGGTAGCAGCCGACAAACTCGGTATCTCCGAGCGAACGCTGTATCGAAAGATCAAAGAATATGGACTTTGAAAGTTTAAAGTTTAGAGTTTAGAGTTGAAAGTAAAGCGATACATAGTATTTTTGGTGTTGGCGGTGGTGTTGCCGTCCTGTGCAGTCAGCTTCAAGTTCAACGGCGCGAACATCAATTATCAGACGACGAAGTCGATCTCGATTGCAGAGTTCCCGAACAATGCTCCGATGGTGAATCCGCAATTGAGTAACCAGTTGTCGGAGGCGCTGCGCGACCTGTATAGCCGTCAGACACGTCTGATCATATTGAGCAAAGGCGGTGACCTCGAACTCGAAGGTCAGATCACCGGTTATGATGTCTCGCAGGGCGCTATCTCCGTGGACGGCTATGCGTCGGAGAGTAAGTTGACCATCCGCGTGGAGGTGCATTTCACGAACAATATCTACCCCGAGGAATCGTTCGACAAGACCTATACGGCTTCGCAGACCTTCGACTCCAGCCAGTTGCTGAGCGATGTGCAAGACGAACTGTGCCGTATCATCCTCGTGGAGATAACGGAGAATATTTACAATGATACAGTCGCTAAATGGTAACCATTTAGCATTTGAGATTTTAGATTTGAGATTTTTGATTGTATGAAAAAAACAGTAACTCTCATACTGGTGGCTGTCATGGCCGCAGGGTGCGTGACGGAGAAGAAACTGACGTACATGCGCGAGTTGGATGCTACGCGAGCAGAAGCGATCAATGCGCAGTTCAAATCTCAGGCGCAGACGATCATCCGCAGCGGAGACGCGCTCACTATCTTCGTTTCTGCGCTCGATGCAGAAGCGGTGGCTCCGTATAACCTGCCTACTGTCGTTTATGCGCAGCCGGGCACAAACACCGTACAGACGACGCCGATGTTGCAATACTATATCGTGGATGAGAACGGCGATGTAGCGATGCCGGTGCTGGGTAAGGTACATGTAGGCGGTTTGACGCGCGTGGAAGCCGAAGAGGCAGTACGTACGCAGTTAGCGACCCAAGTGCTGAACCCCTCCGTGCAGATCCGTCTAATCAATGCCAAAGTGTCGGTGCTGGGTGAAGTGAACCGACCCGGACAGGTGACTATGACCGGTGACCGCCTGACGCTGATAGAAGCCTTGGCTGCGGCCGGAGACATGACCGCGTACGGTCGTCGCGACAACGTGTTAGTGACACGCGAAGTGGACGGGAAGATAGAGATCGCACGTATCAACCTCAATAGCACTGAGATCTTCGGCTCGCCGTTCTATTACCTGCAGCAGAACGATGTGGTCTATGTGTCGCCGAACAAAGTGCGTGCGGTGGGCAGTACGAATGCCGGCCTGTGGATCAGTATAGTAGGAACCTTAGCAAGTACCGCAGCCGTAGTGGTAACAGCGGTTAAGTAATATGGAAAACGAGAAGAATAAACGCGAGATCAATATCCGTCGCATCGCGCGGATCACATGGGAACACCGCTGGTGGTTTGTAATCAGTCTGGTGCTGTGTGTCACTTTAGGTGTCCTCTATTACATGCGCAAGGCGCCGAAATGGACGACGAATGCCACTATCATGCTGCGCCAGAAAGACGGACACGGCACTTCGATAGACGCTTTGTCGATGTTAGGTCTGTCCGGCAATACGGCAGCCGAGGATGAAGTGGTGGTACTCTCCTCCCGCGGTCTGATGTACCAGGCGATCGATGCACTGAACCTCTGGGAAGACAACGCCAAGAGAGGCGGTTGGCGGTGGGAAGGTGATTTCCCCAATCCGGCTTTGACAATCGAATATGTGTCGCTGACGGAGGAAGCGCAGGAGAATCCCGTTATTATCACCGTGCGGCCTTCCGGCAACGGATACAAAGTGAAGACCAAACTCAGTTTCTTCAAGCGTTCCTCCACCCATGTCAACCAACTCGATGAACCGGTGGAGACCAAAGCCGGTACGATCATCATCCATGCGAACCGTCCGCTGAGCAGCGATACCACGTACCGCGTCGTACATAAACGCAAAGAACTGGTGGTGTCGGATTATCAGAAGATACTTACTGTCCGGCTGGAGAAGAAAGAGTCGAACATCATCAACCTGGCGATTACTTCGCCGGTGCCGGAGCGCGACAAGGTATTGCTCTACAAACTCATCGAGCAATATAACATGAATGCCATTACCGACAAGAACATGATTGCTACCAACACGGCAGCTTTCATCGACGAGCGGCTGGCGATCATCACCGCCGAGCTGAACGAAGCGGAAGAGGCAGTGGCCCAATATAAAGAGAGCAATAACATCGCTAACATCCAGAAGCAAGCGGAACTCTTCCTCAAAGCCAGCAGCGAAGAGCAACGCGCGATGGAGGAAGTGGAGACACAGCTGCGGCTGGTGGAGTATATCGACGAGTTCCTGCGCGATGAGACCAAACGCGATAACCTCATTCCTGCGAACATAGGTGTGTCGGACGCTTCGCTTTCTGCCAGCCTGACGCAATACAACGCCCTGCTGCTGCAACGCATGCGTATCTTACGTACGGCGACGGATGACAACCCCGTCATCGAGCAGATGAATGCCCAATTGGCATCCATGCGCGCGAACAT
>JAFXYK010000101.1 GCA_017541805.1 Paludibacteraceae bacterium | reverse complement strand
GTACCGGCGTAGAAACGCATCTTATGCTGCTCTATGTCATAGACCACTGTGATGCGCGTAAAGGCGGTTACCGGTTCGGGGAAAGGCAAGGATATCTGGCTCCCTACGCTGGACATGACCGAAAGGCGGTTATTCTGCATGATGATATGGAATATGGACTTGCCCTCCTCGGAATAATAGGAGTACAGGATCCCACCCTTCGCCGGGTCGGTAGGCCGGACGAGCATGTCAACGGTGAAAGATTTATCGACCAAAGATCGCATCACTTTGGATTCGGCGTAGGAGTTATCATTTCCGTCAAAATGGAGCGACACATCGGTGGTGATGCCAGTCTCGTTGGTAATACCGATGACCTGGAAGTTATTATCCTCATCGAGGTAGTTGCCGGCAATCGCTTCATTGAAACGGAGCTTGAGGTTATCCCCCACTCCCAAGATGGAGTTAGCGGGTTCGGGTTCGCCGAACACGCGCGGGTTACGGGTATCCTTGATACCGGTCAAGACGGCGGAGGACCTGGTGATGAATCCCGACCCATGCCGGCAGAAGGAAACCGCGCGCAGGTCGTACTGCTGCTCTATCGGATCCCGCTCGCCGTAGAAACGGAAATTCTCTATCTTTCCATTCTCGATCATCGCCTTAGTACCGGAAGCGAGCTGATAGAGACTGTCCTCGGCGTAGTACGAACAGAGATTGACCCATGCATCATTGGACTGCGTCGTCAGTTTGTATTGCAGCTCGATATGGTCAAAATGGTCGTAATTGACATCAAATCCGTCAATCGATACCGGCATATAATATCCGTTATCATCATGCGGAGAGAGGGTATTCATGATCCATTTGTCAGACGGCATGGAGATATTCACCGGGCTGCTGACGGGCATATAATGGACGGAGAAACATACTTTCTGGTAGGTCACCGTAGGCATACAGTTGGACGCCAGGATGAGGCATATATCCTCATAGTCGTACGCATCTCCGGCATGTACCTCAATGGTTTTGGTGATCGGTGTGTTGTGTTGGAAACGGAACTCACGCCCGTCCGAGAGAGGCACTCCGTCGATGGTGATCTTGGCGCCGTTGGGGTTGGTATTATCATCCATCCTGAGGGTCATGGGGAGACTTGGCGCACTGGAGGCACCTACGCTCTCGTCCGTTTCGTTCCACATGGTGAGGGTGAATTTAGCCGGCTGATCATGCGGCACATTGCTGATATCATGACGGTTGATGACGAGTTGGGGGTTCTCGATCTTCCGGGTAGCCGCATTGAGTGGAGTGCCGGGGTTATAGAAATAGGTGGAGTCCGCCGGTTCCCACGGGCACTTGGTAGCACCGCCTAACGTAGAATACATCAGGGAACCGAAGAGATACTTGTTTTTATTATCACTATTCAAGTCATGTGCCTCATAACGGGTGTCCTTCGATTGGGCATTGAAATCATCTGTCAGGGATTTATAGACACTAAATGTCAAGTGCTCAAGAGGATCGAGCGAGAGGACATATCCGGTCGTCTTGCTGGCACCAATGCTCTCTCCGTTCTCAGGCAGGAGGTTAAATCCAGTCTCCAGAATGAAATCCGCGTCTATGTCGAATTTGACACCACCTACTTCTGCCCGCACGTATTGAGACGGCGTCTTGCCTTTTTCTGCTGTGTTAAGATGCTTTATCAACAGGCCAAATCCTTTGGAGCCGGTGAACAGGTCCTTCAGTCTCGCGATAGCCAAGCGTCCTAATCCGTCGCCAAACATACCGCTGGTACTCGTCACCCCTTTTCCGGTTTGGTGATCCCAAGGCCATGCGAAATAAGCCGAACGGGTATCTACGTAGGAGTAGGACTCGGAGAAAGTCTGGGTCACTCCGCTGTTGATAGAATGGGTATGCAGCGGCTCTTTGGTCAGCGCCAATACCTTCTCCGCTTCATTGGTCATAAGTACGCCAATCCAGTTATCGACGGCCTTGTTATCCAGTTGCACCTGGTCGAGCACCAGCAGGTGGGGTCCTCCCTCCGGCATGATGATCTCGTAGTTGCCTTCCTCGCCAAAACCGACGGAGTCAGGATGCACCTTACTCCAATAGACCGGCAGTCCCTTGGCTTGGCATGCCATCTCGGCTTCCTCGCGTGTACCGGTCAGCAAAAGACTGTTGCGGTGAATCAACAGTTCCGGGATGATAGTATTGATAATATAGTCCTGGGTGTAAGCGAAAGAGGAAGTGATGGTTCGTTTGAGCAATATATCCTCCGTGCGCATGAGGTACCAAGGCTTGCCGGTACTATCCACGCCCTGCTTTACGACAAGCACGCTCCGGTTATCAATCCGGCTTAACATCTGGTTATACGAGATGGAATCAACGATACGGAAGGCATCTGCTTTTCCGGTCAGCATGCCCTCGGTCACGCCGATGTACACATCCGCTTTTGTACCCACCTGATAGGGGCTCGTGCTGGTCTGGATACGCTCGGTGGTCTTGAACTCATAATCCGCCTGCGTATAACCATACCATTGTACGGCCAGCGGGAAATTCATATCCGTCGTTTTTTCAACGGTGCTGAGCACGCCGGCAGTAGCTCCGGCAGCAGGAGAACCGGCGTAGGTACCCACAAAATACTGGCTGTTACTTCCCCATTTGATGAGAACGTTGACGCCTATGCGGAAATTAGACTGCTGCTTATATTTCACATGATAGGTAGTTCCCTTCTCGAGGTAGGCGTATGAAGCGCTTCCCGGGGGGTCACGCAGGATATCCAAGAGGGTAATTCCCGTCGGAGTGGCATCTCGTTCCAGGATATCCGTAGCTTTCTCTACGGCACCGAGGACGTATGCCCTCAAAGGAGAAGCGGACACATATTCGCCTTCGCTCTCTACCGAGAAATCCAAGGCATGCAAGGCGTTATCGCCGGTCTGAACATAGGTTACCTGATCGAAGGTCACGTTCACCAAGGCCGAGCCGTTCGCGTCCAGCGGAACGGTCTGGATATCGGTCGTCTCACGCATGCCGTTGCTGATCTTGAGTTTTCCTCCTTTGAGATACACCATATCCGGCATACGCGTGTGGTCATTGTTATAATAGTAGTCCTCGTGGGCAGAGACGTGGAACTGGTAATGTCCGGCGGGGAAGATCGGTGCGCCGAAGAGGTAGTTCCATTGCCCGGTAGAGTCCTGCGACACCAGATCCACGCGTACCTCCTCGCCGTTCAGCGCCTCCGCCGTCCAGCTCTTTAGGCCGTAATAGTCATAATCCTGCCCATAGACGGATTGCTTGTAGGTGACCTCTATCGGAGAGCGATAGGTAAGCGAGAAGATACCGGGTTGACTGTTGCTCAGATCTACCGTCTCGCTGGTCTTGCCTTGGGCAAAGAGCGTAGCGTAGCCCTGCGCGGTAGCCTGTACCACTTTGTATTTGGTAGGGAAGAGGTCCGCCTCGTACTCACCGGTCTCGGGGTCGGGCTCGATGATGATACGCTTGTGCTGGTAATGTATCTTCGTCCCTCCTATCGTGTACTCTAACGTATCACGGGTCAGGTCCTCCGGGTCGCGAACGAGGTAAGCCACGTTATCCCCCTCCAGCTCCAGCACCAGCTGCAGATGGTCACCTAAGTTATTCCGGCTCAGCCCTTGTCCGAGCGGCAAGGACGCCTGGTCTATACCGCCTACCACGCGCCCCGAGAGACGCACCTTGGTCTGGTCCCAGACACGCACGCCGTCTAAAGCTTTGTCCAGTGTGAGGAGGCTATCGCCGTCGATGCGAACAAAACCGTCGCCCTCGAAAGTATGTCCCTCCTTGACGATTTGCAAAGTAAAGGCGGAGTTCTGAGGAACAGAGATAGAGAAATTACCGGATATATCCGTCTTGACCGCATCGCCGGATTTCTTCACCATCTTGCCGTTGAGCAATATATTCGCGTCCCGAACCGGTACGGAGGAGAGTTTATAGAGCACGCGGCCGGAGAAACGTACGGAGGAGATATTGGTGAACCGGAGGTTCTCCGCTACGTTATTGTCCTCCGTGAGCGTTACGGTAGCTATAGGCGAAGTCGTATTATCGAATACGAACTGGCCCGACTGCGAGGTAGGCGTGACGGTATAGGTGGTGGAGACGCCATAGAGCAGGCTGTCAAAGAAGAATGCGCCGCGCTCATCGGTCAGTAGACGGATATCCTCTCCTCCCTCGTGAGAGAGGGTGACGGTAGTTCCGTAACATCCGCTGCCGTCTTCATACTGCACCCGCCCGGTGATAGCGCCGTACGGCGAACGGCTACCCATGGTCGTGGCGGTGTGGACAGTGGTCGTACCATTGCAGGAGAAATGCGAAGAGAGACGATACTCATAGGTCTGACCCGGGATGACGGGATGTGATTTCTTGGCCTCGTCGAAATAGCCTTCCGTCTCCAGATAAGCAATCGTATCAAACGGCACTTCACTACCCTGGATACGACGCTCCAAGATATAGTAATCGATCGAACCGGGGGTCGGTTGCCATGTCAGAATCACGCCCCGTTTGTCCGTGCCGTCCGTCGCCTCGAAAGAAGCAATCTGCGCCGAGGAGTTCATATAAAGATCCGGACCGGTGAGGGTGATCGGATTCAGCTGCTCGTCCTTCTGAACCTGCAGCAGAGAGTTACTCTGGTCGATACGCACATCGTAGAGGAAATGCACACAACTCATGTTCGCCACATCCGTCATGTGCGCCAGATAAGTGCCGTCGGGTTGCCGGATGATGCTATCCTTGGGCACACGAAACTCCTGTACCAGACCGTTTTCCACCACCGTACGTGTCAGCACCAAGTCCGCATTACGATCCCATGCACAACGTCCGCCGGATGTCATTGCCTGCGCCTTTGACTGCAGGGAGGGATATAATCGGGCGCGTATGTCGCTCTCACTGACTTGGGAAAGGACACGCGTTTTCAGTTCCTCTTCGGTAATCAGATTATATTGGTTCCCGGTAGGCTTGTACTCATACTTCATCAGACCGGGCAAGATCGACGAAGCGGATGACAACTGAACGTACGCATTGATTCCGGTAGTAGGCACAACGAAAGAGAATGAGGTGCTTTGACCGTACCCATTGATGGCTTTTACCCAAATAGTAGATCCGCTCAGCGCCTCAAAAGACAAGTCGTTCGATGATTTCTGTGGCGTAATAAGCGTTTGAATTTCATTGTATTCCTGTTTGATTTCAAAGCTATAGCTGCTGATGGACGAGGAATGGTGGATGATAACGGGAACGGGTAGACCCATTACCGAAGACACATCCACATCCATACTAAGGGTCACCTCATCGATAGCGGGCAACACCGGTTCTATCTCCGGATTGGCTATTTTTAGATAGAAATGCACCTTACGGTTGTTCTCAAAATCGGGATCCAAGGTATAGGCATTCTGAATCGTATCCAGCGGCGAGAGGTAGTTGCTCTTTATCACAGAGGCGGTAGCCATGTAGTCGGACTCATTCCATCCCCAGGTAGCGGCAGATGCACGGCGTACGCGGTAGTACAACGGTGTACCGGGGATGTTCACATCCGATTGGAGAGAGGCATTGATACGCGCACTCAACCCACTGCCATCCGTCACCTCTATATCATGCTCCGATACTGAAAGCTTGCTGCTATGGGATTCCGAATACAGGCTGTCATCGCGGAAAAGCCGGAGTACATCCTCCGCAGCATCGGTATAGAAATAACTATCTTCGCCTGTTGTGTACGGAACGGCGGCTATCGACTGAGCATCGGAGAAATCCTCCATCGTAGCACGTTGTATTTCGTACATATCCGCCTCCAATATATCCTGTGCATCGGGATAGCGTGTGTTCCATTTGAGCAGTACATCGCCCGTCACGCTGTTCTGCTCGTCCTTCACCTCTTCTGCGCCGAAGTTATATATCTTATGGTAAGCCGGGATCATCACCGAGTTCGTCCGCAGCTGCTGACGGACATCGGCATCTTTATTGATCCAGACATTGAAAACCGCATAGAAAGGATCCTGCACCGTGTCCTGCATACTCACTAAGATCTTTTCGCTCCGCTCCGTCTGCATGATCTCCTCCGAGGGGTTCAACGAGGTGTGATAAGAAATCGGGTCCTGGAAAGTCATGTATTGTATTCCTGCTTTACCGATTGTATTGAAATCACTGTTCGCGATGCTATAGAAGAACGGATCGAACAGCTGAGGACTCTGTGGCAAATCCCCGCCGTCGAAATTCGTTTCCCATTGCCACCAGTAGGCATTATGGAGGTGATTATTCTTGACATAATAGTCGCGGATATTGAGTCCGATATAGAACTTCTTGGTCTGCATCGCTACCGGGATATGCCAGTCAAACTGGATATAGACATGGTACTTGCCGTAGGAAGAGTTCTTACGGGTTACGAAGATCCAGTTATCCGCACTACTGGCATCGTTGTCGCCAATGATCCAATGGGACTTGTCGTGCGCTTGGAGAGTGAGTGGCTCGCCGTTATAGGTGTTGTACACTACGCACGTTCCGGTATCTACCAGCAGATAGGCTATACCACTTCCTCCGGATACGCGGCCGTCGTAGTTTTTCTCGCGCGCAGCACCAAAAGAGGCGATACGGTGCACGGCAGCCGAACCGCGACTTTGACCGGGCTCTTCGCTGAACCATAGATAGGAATCGTTGATGTCACTATTGTTCGCCGTATGAGGGTTCAGATAATACGTGTTATCCGAGCCCTCACCATAGATCCACAACGGGATGGTGAACCGTAACACGCCGTTTCCCATACTCATCACCGAGTAGTTGTCAAACTTTTGTAGGTAGTCATTGCCGGCATGGACGCACGGCACAATCATTAGTGCTATCAGCACTGTCAGAACATATTTCTTCATGGTAGTAAATTTATTATTCACCAAATTTGCGCGGCAAAGTTACTGCTTTTTTTTGACATATGCAAGTTTTTTAGGCAAAAAAGGTGGTATTTTTGGACATGCACAAATAAATTTTCAAAAAAAATAATGAAAAACGCGGGGGCACTTGCGTATATGAAAAAAGCAGTAACGTCGGCACGCCCTTACTCGAAACGAGCAAGGAATCCTCCGAAGTATACGTTCGCATTTTCCAGCCTATGTCAAAATAGTTTGGCAAAATGTAATTCCGGGCAAGCCCGAACTTTTGTCCAATAGAACTTAACAACCCCATACAAGCATGTTTTTGCTAAGTTTATTGTACAAAATCGAGAAAAATCACGAAAAATTACATTTTTTTGCCAAAATATTTTGCCATATGAAAAATTTGTAGTATCTTTGCAAGCTTTTTCGCGTGAACGGTGCTTGAGCGCACGTGTACGTAATAGAAAAAGCAGGAACATTTATTAACAAAAATCAATTAAACAAAACAACAAAATGCCTACAATTCAACAATTAGTTAGAAAAGGAAGAGCAGAACTGGTGGACAAGTCGAAGAGCCCGGCTCTTGACAGCTGTCCGCAGCGTCGTGGCGTTTGTGTACGTGTTTACACAACGACCCCGAAGAAACCTAACTCCGCAATGCGTAAGGTGGCACGTGTGCGTCTCACCAACGCGAAGGAGGTGAACGCTTACATCCCGGGAGAGGGACACAACTTGCAAGAGCACAGCATCGTAATGGTACGTGGCGGTCGTGTGAAAGACCTGCCGGGTGTACGTTATCACATCGTACGTGGTTCATTGGATACCGCCGGTGTGGCAAACCGTCTCCAGCGCCGCTCGAAGTATGGTGCAAAACGCCCCAAGGCTAAAAAGTAAGCCACGCTAATTAAGATTAAAGAAAAATACATAAAAAATACTGATTATTGATTTTATTTAAAAATTGAATCTTTGTTCCACTGACTCATTTACAAATAAATTTGACATGACTCACTCGAACAAATCTTCCAAACTCTTCGAGTTAAAAATCAATAATCAGCAAAAATACCAAAAATAATTTTCTTTGATCGACAGCAAATCAGTTAAGCTCTGAATTTTATTAACTAAATGTTCCATATTTGGGACGAAGAATGGGTTGAGGGTTGAGTAAGGGAGTCAAAATCGCGGATTTTGAATTTAAGATTTAAGATTTAAGATTTTAGATTTGCTGAAGGATTCAACAACCAAATTAAAATTATTTAAGACAATGAGAAAAGCAAAACCGCAAAAACGAGTTATTCTGCCGGATCCGGTGTACGGTG
>JAFXYK010000100.1 GCA_017541805.1 Paludibacteraceae bacterium | reverse complement strand
TATCTGTTTCCGTTTATTGCGCTGATGACTCTTCTTCGCTGCCACCACCGTCTCCTGCAGTGCAATCGGCTGCTCCTTTAAGACGATAGCCTGTAGCGCAGCGTCCTTTTCACTCTTAACTCTTAACTCTTCACTCTTAACGGTTTGCTTTGCAAATCCTATAAACGAGATGATAACAGGATCTTCCGCGTTGAGCGCTGCTTCGAAGCTGAAATAACCGTCGTTGTTCGTCGCCGTACCCAGTTCCGGCTGTCTCTCCGGATATACAGTAGCGTACGAGATCGGTTGCCCGCTCTCGTCCACCACTCGTCCTGTGTACGTCGTAGCACTCACGCCCACCGCACACAGTAAACTTATAAATAAACTTTTAACTTTCAACTTTTAACTATCGACTTTCGACTATCTCTGATAACCAGGGTGCGTTGCTTCCATCATCTCATCAAAGTTACTCCGGAAAGAGAAACTCTCTTTCAGCATGTAGTAGTTCTCCGGGTCGCAGCATGTGTAATATGCGTAGATGAGGAACTCCTTGCGTTTGTCGTCGAATGAGAACACTGCGGCCATTCGTGCCAGGTCGCGTACCTCAAACGGAGCCAAGGCTACGCATAACTTCGCGATCTCCAGTTTCTTGTCGTCGAACGACTGACTCTCGATGGCACGCAGCGCCATACCCATCTGGTCGGCGTTGGCGCAGGGGATATACACTTCTTGACGCGGAGCGGGACCGTGATGTCCGCCCTTCGGACCTTTACCCGGTCCGCCGTGATGATGCTGTGCCATACCTACTACCGCCAGCATCGCCATCATGCATACTAAAAAATACCGTTTCATAATTTAAAATAAATTTTAAATCATGGAGCTTCGGCTACGTCGAGTAGCGTAAGCGAGCTTACACTCGACTTGCACGAACCTTCATAGTTGATAAATAAAATCGCTTGCAAAATTACAAAAATTATGCCACATATGCAAATTTTTGTCACGAATTTGTTGGATTAAATTTTGTGAAAAGTGTTTTCTAATTGGTCACTCACATGCAAAATCATATAGGATGCATTAGGATCGAGGTCTTTCATACGCTCGATAATGATGTATGTCACTCCGCCTATAGAAAATTTTTCCCTTGTATGGTCATGCCCCGTCCAGACTTGTTTTACATTATATTTTGTAAACAATCCCATCAATTCCGTTGATTCCTCTATTGGAAAATTGGATATGTGTCCATTGGCGTTGTCACGGCGGAACAGATTCACATGAGTAAAAACGATAATATGACGATATTGAGAGGAGGATGATTCCAACAAATCCTTGAGCCAATTCATCTGTGCCTTTCCTAACGTTCCATGCGCAGAATCCAAAGAGATATAAAGGTCTTTGGTGTGCGTTGAATCTTGCGCCTCGATGGTAAAATAGTAGGTGGTTGTAGGCCAATGTTTGACAAAGTCAAACCACTGCGAAAAGAAGATATCATGATTACCGGGAGTAACAAACAAGGTGTCTTTTTTGCCGGCAGGAGCAGGAGTCTCATTCAAAACCGACATAAAAAAGTCATACGACTCATCGGACTCCACCAGATCGCCACAATTCACAGCAACCGGGCAATCAAGGTCGTCGTGGTATTGTTGGATGAAATATCGGAAGTTATTGGCCGTTTTACGAAGATGCGTATCCGTGCACACAAAGATCCGGTAGTTTCCATCAGGCACCTTAATGACAGCATATCCATGTGTATTATTATATTCCATGGATGTAGCAAATCGTTGATCAACGGATGGCGTCTCGTAACTAAAATAGTTCAAGAAGTCACTTTTGCAACTCGTCAAAGTTGCAAGAAGGACAAATATAAATGTGTTAACAATATTCGTTTTCATTTTTTCGAAAAATGATAAATGCCTCCAACTCCAATTGATGCTCCGTAGAACGAAGGTGCTAAATTGATGTTCCTGCCGGTTTACAATTAGCTTGCATTTTAATAGTCCAATTCGGATTGAGGTGTACGTATGAATTTACGATAAATGTCGGCTCATACATCCTCTCCATTTGATAATCCGTTAGATTTGTTATGCAAGCAGAAATATTCCACATAGATGTATGCGGTCGCGCAAAGACTTCTACATAATATGTGAAATTATACGGTTCATACACATTGTTTTCAGTCGTATGTGAAGATGTATGTAAGAAATCCAATATTCTCAAACCACACCCGAAATGGAAATGTATATAGTCCATTCTATATCCAAAAGACAAAGCACCGGTGATACTATGGAGAGAACTTCTCATGTTGAGATTGTACAACAATTGTAAATTAAAGAAAAGTTCTCCGACCGGTAATATGAATTTAGGGCGAAGGCGGGCATTGAAATCATACACATTGGCAGTGAGTGCACGGATATTGATTCCTCCTTCGAAATGCGGGTTAATAGGCAGGTTGGCATCCAAAGTTATAGCTCCGTGATGCTCATACGTCAAATTGTACTCATAGGATGCGGACAATCCTATGGAATAACAACTATCGCGATAAAAAGAACCTGCAAACGTTATTGTAGTAGTGAACAATAGCAGGATTATAATAATGCTTCTTTTCACTTTGAAAATTGAATTAGTGAGTAATTTAATGTGTCTTGTTTACCTTTTTTTAGAATGACGGTGCAAAATTATACAAAAATTTTGACATATGCAAATTTATGCGGGATTTTTTCGTAATTGTACGGAGAGAGAGGCGATAATGAAGCCGCGGAGGGTGCAGTAATACTTATCCGTATTGGTGCCGATAAATTGGATATTGGCCCGAGTGGTGCTACGGCGCGCTAGTTTGCAGTACTGCGCGTAGCGATCTTGCCAATAGGTGAGACGAGCGGCGTCGGACATCTCGGCTTTGCATTGCTGTACCGCTTGCGAGAATGCAGAGATGATAGGTTTGCGGTTCTCAGAGATAGGACCTCTGTAAGGATTAACGATGGCGTACGCTTCCGTACGTCCATAACGAGTGCGCATAACGATTCGTTCCTTGCGCGATAGTCTGCCTCTGAAGTTCTCAAAGGCGAGTGATGGTTCTACGTGTGCCATAGGCTTGTTGTTATTGTTAGATTACGGTAATAATTCGTCTATAATTCGTGTATCATTCGTGTATCATTCGTGTATCATTCGTGATTGATAGCATGAAATACGGTGCAAAGGTACAACAAAAAAAAGGAATATGCAAATATTTTGGGGATTTTTTTTGTCGGATACCATCCGACGGAAGGAACAAACGTTGCGAAGAAGATGGTGAGCGGCGAATAATATTCGCCTGCAAGGAACAAACGTCTATTATGAGAGAGGATATCCACAGGCGCATATAGTCGTGCGCGCAGGAATAGTGAAATGGCGATAAAGGGCATTTATTTGCGATTTGAGCGCATGGCGCTTTTCTATCGAGGGAGGGTCGAAAATGAATAAAAATGCAAAAATATCGCAAAAAATTTGCGTATGTCAAAAAAAAGTAGTAATTTTGCAGCGCAAAATATGGGGCTTAAGAAAATAAACAAAGATAAACCCCTCCGCCGGCATACCGCCTGAACAGGCTCACACGGGACAAACCACACCTCTAAAGGAGGTAAATGCCGCCAAAGGCGATAAACATAAATAAATTTCATAGCAACTAAAATTAATATCTATTATAACACAATGGAAGAAAACAACGAAATTATCAAGAATGATCACATTATTCCGGTGAAGATTGATGAGGAAATGAAATCCTCGTATATCGACTACTCGATGTCTGTGATCGTAAGTCGTGCGCTGCCTGATGTGCGCGATGGTTTCAAGCCTGTTCACCGCCGTGTGCTGTTCGGTATGAATGAGCTCGGTAACACGAGCGACAAGCCGACCAAGAAATCTGCACGTATCGTCGGTGAGGTAATGGGTAAGTATCACCCGCACGGTGACAGTTCTATCTACGGTACGCTGGTGCGTATGGCGCAGCCCTGGGCGATGCGTTATTGCCTGGTAGACGGCCAAGGTAACTTCGGTTCTGTCGACGGCGATGGTGCTGCTGCGATGCGTTATACCGAGGCGCGCCTCTCGAAACTCGCAGAAGAGATGCTGCGTGATATCGAAAAGGATACCGTGGATATGCAGAATAACTTCGACGACTCGCTCAAAGAGCCGACGGTGCTGCCTTGCCGTTTCCCGAACCTGTTGGTGAACGGTGCCAGCGGTATAGCCGTAGGTATGGCGACGAACATGCCGACCCATAACCTCTCGGAGGTGATCGACGGCTGCTGCGCGTATATCAATAATATTAAGGCGCGCATGCACGATGAGTTCTGCCCGGAGATCACGGTGGAGGACCTGATGGAGTATATCAAGGCTCCGGATTTCCCGACCGGTGGTACGATCTACGGTTACCAGGGCGTGAAGGATGCTTACGAGACCGGTCGTGGCCGTGTGATCATCCGTTCGAATGCCGACATCGAGGCGGACGACAATGGTCGTGAGCGCATCGTGATCACCGAACTGCCGTATGGCGTGGTGAAGAACGAACTCGTTAAGGCTATCGCGGAACTGGCGAACGACAAGAAGATCGAAGGTATCTCCGATATCCAGGACCACTCGAAACGCGATATCCGTATCGTGATCGACGTGAAGCGCGACGCGAACGCACAGGTCGTGCTGAACAAACTCTATAAGTTCACCGCCCTGCAGTCCAGTTTCGCGGTTAACAGCATCGCCCTTGTGAAGGGTCGTCCGATGCTGCTGAACCTCAAGCAGCTCATCGGTAACTTCATCGAGCACCGAATGGACGTTGTAACGCGCCGTACGAAATTCGAGTTGAAGAAAGCCGAGGAGAAAGCCCATATCTTACAGGGCTTGATCATTGCCGTAGATAACATCGACGAGGTAGTTCGTATCATTCGTGCCAGCCGTACTCCGGCAGACGCTCAGGCGAACCTCGAGGCACGTTTCAACCTGGACAACCTGCAGTCGAAAGCAATCGTAGATATGCGTCTGAGTGCTCTCACCGGCCTGCGTATCGATGAGTTGAAGCAGGAGTATGAGGAAATCGAGAAACTCATCGCTCACCTCAACGAGCTGCTTGCCAGCGAAGAGATGCGTTACGACGTCATCAACGAAGAGCTTGTGGAGATCAAAGAGAAATACGGCGACGAGCGTCGTACCCAGATCGTGAAGATGGCTACCGAGTTCAACCCGGAGGATATGTATGCTGACGATGATATGGTCATCACCATCTCGCACCTCGGTTATATCAAACGTACGCCGCTGGCAGACTTCCGTCAGCAGACACGCGGCGGTATCGGTTCGAAAGCCGGTAGTGCTCGTGATCAGGATTTCATCGAGTACGTTCACCAGGCTTCGATGCACTCGACGATGATGTTCTTCACCGAGATGGGTCGTCTGTACTGGCTCAAGGTATATGAACTGCCGGAAGGCAACAAACAATCCAAAGGCCGTGCTATTCAGAATATGATCAACCTTCAGAAGGGCGATAAAGTACGTACCTGCATCAACGTGAAGGGTCTCAACGACCAAGAGTACGTAGAGAACCACTATCTGATCTTCATCACCAAGAACGGACTCATGAAGAAGACGACGCTCGAGGCATACAGCCGTCCGCGTGCAAACGGTATCATCGCGCTCGGTTTGCGTGAAGGCGACGAGTTGATCGGTGTAACACTTACCGACGGACAGAGCGAGATGTTAGTCGCTTCGTATAACGGAAAAGTGGTACGTTTCAACGAAGGTGGCGTACGTCCGATGGGACGTTCGGCAACGGGTGTGAAAGCCATTACATTGGAAGAAGACGGTCAGGATCGCGTAATTGGCACGGTTTGTGTAGAGAAGAATACAGACAAGACGATCCTTGTTATCTCAGAGAACGGTTTCGGCAAGCGAACCCCGGTGGATGACGAGAACGGCGAGCCGATCTATCGTATCACGAACCGCGGCGGCAAGGGTGTTAAGACGATCGAGATCACCGAGAAGACCGGCCACCTGGTTGGTATCGAAGGTGTGACGGACGAAGACGACCTGATGCTCATCACCAAGGCCGGAACAGCGATCCGCATGGATATCTCGACAATCCGTCAAACCGGTCGTGCCGCACAGGGCGTCAAACTGATCGAGCTCCAGAAACGTAACGACACGCTCATGAGCGGTTGTATCGTTCCGAAGGAGGAAGAAGAGAATGGTGACGCTTCGCTTAATGGAGAGAATGAGGCGAATGATGAAACTAACAACGAAAATCAAGAATAATATGAGAAAATCATTGTTTTTGGCAGCCGTTGTACTCATGAGTGCAGGCTGCTTGGCACAAAAGAATCCGCTGGTTAAGAAAGCGAAGAGTTATGCAATGGCAGAGACGCCGGACTTCTCGGCTGCTCGCGCTACCATCCAAGAGGCTATCGAGGCAGCTCCGACGGCTGAGACCTACTACTGGGCAGGTATGATCGGCTATCAGGAGTTGACGCAAGAGAACTACAGCCAGATGATGGGTAATGGTGTAAACCAAGCCAAAGCAGGTCAGGCTGTGGAGGAGAGTTATAACTACTGGCTCAAGGCTGACTCGCTGGCTATGATCCCGACGCTCGACAAGAAAGGTCGTGAAGTGGTTGATCAGAAGACCCGCAGCAACATCGCTAAGAAGATGCTGGAGTACTACAAGAACCAAGAGTTGGTGAAATACGGTATCTATCTGAACGAGCAACGTAACTATGCCGACGCTTATCAGGCATTCAAGATGCATGTCGATATGCCGGACCTGCCGATGATTCAAGATCCGAAGATTCAGAAAGATATGCCGCGTGATACTACCTACGAGCAGTATAAGTACTACGCAGCTATCTTCGCTGTTCAGAGCGAGATGCACGAAGAGGCAGTAGCGCTGCTTGAAGAGATGAAGGACGGTGAATACGAGGCTATCTCCTGCAACCAGTTCCTCTATCAAGAGTACGTAGCTCTGAAGGATACCGCTAAGTTCGTTGAGACCCTGCAGAACGCTATCGTTCGCTTCCCGCAAGAGAGCTGGTTCCTGCAGAACCTGATCAACTTCTATATCTTCTCCGGCCAGGAGCAGACAGCTGTGGATTACTTGGCACAGGCTATCGAGCGCGAACCGAACGTAGCACAGTATCACCACATCAAGGGTAACCTGGATGAGAACTTAGGCAACGCAGAGGCTGCTTTGGCAGATTTCGATGCTGCGCTGGCTATCGATCCGACACTCGCTGATGCAATGGCAGGTAAGGGTAGAGTATACTACAACCAAGCCGTTAAACTGAACGAGGCTGCTGCTACCATTAACGACAACAAGGCCTACAAGAAAGCGCTGGCTGAGATGAACGAAGTGTTCCGCAAATCGCTGCCGTTCTTCGAGAAAGCACACGAGATGGATCCTACTGATCGTCAGTTCATCCAGATCCTCAAAGGTCTGTATTACCGCTTCATCTCCGAACCGGGCATGGAGGCGAAATACAACGAGATGACAGAGAAACTGAATAATCTCTAATGGGGCGCATCTTAGCAATAGACTTCGGTCGTAAACGCACTGGATTAGCCGTTACGGACATGCTCCGCATAACGGCTAATCCGTTGCTTACGATTGAGACCAAAGAACTGATGAACTGGCTGGCCGATTACTTCGCGAAAGAACAAGTGGATGAAGTGGTGATCGGGCATCCGACACAGATGAACGGTGAGGATTCGGAGAGTATGAACTATATACGGCCGTTCATGGGGAACTTCAAGAAACAGTTTCCCGATAAACCGATAACTATGTATGACGAGCGCTTTACATCCGTATTGGCGCACCAAGCGATGCTCGCCGGAGGCATGAAGAAAAAAGACCGGCAAAACAAAGCCGTGGTAGATAAAATCGCCGCGTGCATCATCCTCGAGGGATACCTCGATTCCAAATCATAAATCAAAAATTTGCAATCAAAAATAAATCTATGATATTACCTATTTATTTATATGGTCAACCGGTGCTGCGCAAAGAGACAGAGGAGATCGAGAATACACCGGAACTGAAGCAGTTCATCGCGGATATGTATGAGACGTTGACGCAAGCCGAAGGCTGTGGTCTGGCTGCTCCGCAGGTAGGTAAACCCTGGCGCCTGTTCATCGTCGATGGTACAGAGTTAGGCGAAGACTATCCGGAGTGCGCAGATTTCAAACGTACGTTCATCAACCCCGAACTGCTGGAGGAGTCGGAAGAGACCTGTACCTATTCTGAAGGCTGTCTTTCCCTGCCCGGTATCAGCGAGAACGTAGTGCGCCCGGAGACGGTGAAAGTGCGCTATCTGGATGAGGATTTCAAGGAGCATGTCGAGACCTTCACGGGTTTTCAGGCACGTATCGTGCAGCATGAATATGATCACCTCGAGGGACACGTCTTCACCGATCGTATATCGCCTATCCGTAAGACGTTCACGCGCAACAAACTGGTAGCTATTGCCAAAGGCAAAGTGGGCGCCAAGTATAAATACAAGCGTAATTAATGAGTTGGATTGACATCATATTGATGGCTATTGGCTTGGCGATGGACTGCTGTGCCGTATCGGCTGTGCAGGGTCTGAACCAGCATGCCTGGCATCCCAGGGCATTACTTATGGCGCTGATCTTCGGTCTGTTTCACATGGGCATGCCTATCATCGGCTATGGTGCCGGACTGTTATTCGTCGATTTTGTACGTACATATGCACCCTGGATTGCCTTGGCTTTGCTGGGATTCCTGGGCTGCAAAATGATTTGGGAATCCATTCACGAACACGAGGAGGAGAAACATGCCAATTGGAAAGTGTCGAACCTCCTGCTGCTCGCTATAGCTACCAGTATCGATGTCCTCTCTACCGGCTTGATCTTCGTGCCATACTCGCTCCAAACCCTTATTCCCGCTGTGCTGGCAATTGGTAGCATCACCGCCCTGTTCTCTTTAGGCGGATACCTGGTCGGCGTGTATGTGGGCAAACTGAAACTGAACATGGAGATCATCGGAGGTTTGGTCCTGATCGGCTTGGGAATAAAGATATGTATTGAAGGCGTATGTTTGTAATCGGCGATAACACATTAGTCAGTCTGGACGTGCTCGAGAAAGAGTTCTGTTGCGACCTGGATACCTGTTGCGGCTGCTGCTGTATAGAAGGCGATGCAGGTGCGCCCTTGACGGCAGAAGAGGAAGAGAAGATACAAAGTATCTTACCGATCCTTTTACCGGACATGACCAAAGAGGCCAAAGCTGTTGTAGAAGCTCAAGGAATTGCCTATAACGATCCTTCGAATGAACGGGTGACATCCATCGTCAACAACAAGGATTGCGTCTTCGCCCGTACGGATCACAACGGCTGGTGCTACTGCCTGATAGAGAAAGCCTACAACGCCGGAAAAATCGATTTTAAGAAACCCATCTCGTGCCATCTATACCCGATACGACTGACCAAAGTAGGCGAATATACCGGACTCGAATACCATCGATGGGATATATGCCATTGTGCACGAATAAAAGGAAAAAAACTGCATTTACCGCTATATCAATTCCTCAAAGAACCCCTTATTCGGCGGTTCGGACAGGCTTGGTATGATGAATTGGAATTAACAGCATTAGAGTGGAAAAAACAATGCGCGCAGAGATAATTACCATAGGAGACGAACTGCTTATCGGTCAAGTGGTGGACACTAACTCCGCCTGGATGGCAGAGCGACTGAATGAAGTAGGAATAGAACTGTATCAGATCACATCCGTGCACGACGATGCAGCTCATATCAAGGACGCACTGGATGAAGCATTCAGCAGAGCCGATATCGTGTTTACAACCGGAGGCTTAGGCCCGACGAAGGATGATATTACCAAGCATGTGCTGTGCGAGTATTTCGGCTCGCACCTTATTGTAGATTTGCGTGTGCGTGCGCACATTGAGGACCTTTATAAGGACCGGCCGGACGTGCTGAACCGTCTCACGGCCACACAGTGGCTCGTGCCTGCATGCGCAGAGATACTGGAGAATAGAGTAGGGTCCGCGCCGTTAATGGTTTTCCATCATGGCAACCAATTGCTGGCTTCAATGCCCGGTGTGCCGTACGAGATGAAGATCGCGATGGAAGAGCAGATATTGCCGTATATCCAATCACAAATCACCACGGCTCAGCCGATCGGCAGAAATCCAAAATCACAGATTCTCCATCGCACGCTGCAGGTAACAGGTATCCCTGAATCGGCTTTAGCTATTCTGCTGGAGAACTTCGAAAACTCGATGCCGGAAGGCCTGCATTTAGCGTACTTACCCAAAGACGGAATTATTCGTCTCCGTCTCTCGTCTTACGGAGAACTGACCGAGGCACAAGTACAGCAATGGTTCGACGAACTCAAACGCTTGACGACTGACTACATGATAGCCGAAACAGGCGATCCGTTAGAGGTGTTGGTCGGTAAGATACTCACAGAAAGACATCAAACGATAGCTACAGCCGAGTCCTGCACCGGCGGTAAACTGGCGTCCTTGTTAAGCAAACATCCGGGTTCTTCAGCCTTCTATTACGGCTCCATCATCAGCTATGACAATAGTGTCAAAACGCACTTGTTGGATGTACCTGAAGAAATAATAAAAACGCACGGCGTAGTAAGCGAAGAGGTTGTGATTAAAATGGCGAATGCTGTTCGCAAACAATTAAACACCGATTTTACAATTGCTACAAGCGGCATTGCAGGGCCTTCCGGAGGCTCTTTGGAGAAACCTGTCGGTACGGTTTGGATCGCTTGGGCAACCCCTAACGGCACAAGTGCAGAGTGTTTCCATCTCGGTAAACTGCGTGAGCAAGTGACCGACCGGGCATGTCAAAAAGCATTAGTGGGATTGTTGAAAAGAATATGAGTGAGATTTGGGAGTTTTTGAGTGAACCTACCGTAACGCAATCTTTGTTATGGCTGACGGTGGTAATGACACTCGGTTTATGGTTCGGAGAGAAAGCCAAAATAGGGCATTTCTCTTTGGGTGTGACCTGGGTGCTCTTCGTCGGTATTGCCTTGGCAGCCGCAGGAATAAAAATCGATCATACAGTCGGTCAGTTTGCCAAAGATTTTGGTTTGATACTCTTCGTCTATTCGATCGGATTACAGGTCGGACCTTCCTTCTCGCCTTTTAAGAAAGGCGGTTTGCAGTTGAACCTCTTGGCAGCAGCCATCGTGTTGATGGGCTGCGTATGTGCCATCGCGCTACATTATATCACCCGTACCGACATGTCCACTATGACCGGTGTGATGTCCGGTGCTACCACCTCCACGCCGGCTTTGGCTTCGGCGCAACAGGCTTATCAGGATGTGACTGGAGGAACGAACCCCGATATTGCAACCGGCTACGCGATCGCTTATCCTTTGAGTATAGTAGGTGTGATCTTGGCTTTCGAACTGCTCCGCCGCTCTTTCCGTGTCAGCCTGCCGGAAGAAGAGAAACGCCTGCAAGAAGCAGCTCGCAGAGAGACAGATGAACCGGTTTGTGTGGATATCACGCTCAATAACCCGCAGTTAAGCACGATGAATGTGCAGCAGTTCCAGCAGATTTGTCCGGTCAAAGAGATGGTGATCAGTCGTGTGATTCGCCCGGACGGCACCGATGAACTGATAAATGATGTAACGGTGTTCGGCAATGGCGATGTAATACGCGTACTGACGGATAAACGGAACCTGAACTCCCTGCGTCTGTTGGGACAATTGACGAACTATGACCTGCATGTGCAGTCGGAGAAATCAGACCACTTGATCTCTCGTCGTATTGCTGTCACGCGGCCGGAATGTAACGGAAAACGCATCCGTTCGTTTAACTTGCGGCAGCAGTATCACGCTACGATAACACGTATCTCTCGCGCCGGAATAGACCTGTTGGCGACGCCGGATATGATGATACAATTGGGTGACCGACTGATGGTTGTAGGTGACAAAGATGATGTGGCACGCGTAGCAGATACCTTCGGTAATGAGCTTAAACGTCTCGATGCGCCGCACCTGTTACCGGTCTTCTTTGGTATCGTATTAGGTATATGCATCGGTTTGCTGCCGATACCTATTCCCGGTTTGGGCAGTTCATTCAAATTAGGTTTGGTAGGAGGTTCGCTTATCGTAGCCATCCTGATCGGTCACTATGGACCCTATTATAATCTCGTCACTTTCTCTACCACATCGGCCAATATGATGTTGCGGCAAGTAGGCTTGACGCTCTTCCTGGCAGCACTGGGATTGAGTGTGGGGGAAGGCTTCTTGTCTACGGTAGCGGAAGGCGGATACCTGTGGATAGGGTATGGTTTTATCATCACGATAGTGCCCCTGCTGACCATCGGTGCGATCGCGTATAAGTGGCTGAAAATGAATTACTTCAATGTGATAGGTCTCTTGATCGGCTCGATGACATCGGCGATGGCTTTGCCGTACGCGCAATCGCTCTCATCGGAGAATAATCAGGCCTCTGTATGCTATGCAACCGTTTATCCGTTTACTACTTTCCTGCGTGTGATGGTTGCTCAGCTGATGATATTGATCTTCTGTTCCTTCACGACGCCGGATTCGATCAAACCGCAGATATTGCCGCCTACTGTCAATACCTACGATGGCGAAGAATACGGACCTACAGTAACGATCGACGATCAGACCATCTATTTCGTAGGACTCAACCGAGCGGACGGTTCGTCCACAGAAGATATCTATGTCTCGCATCGTGATACCGCCGGAGAATGGCTGCCTGCTCGCCGAATACCTGAACTGAGTCACCCCTATCGAAATGAAGCGCCCACCTCGGTCTCGCCTGACGGACACACCCTCTTGGTGTTTGTGGAAGGGCGTATGTGTTTCAGTACGAAAACTAACCGCGGCTGGTCTGAACCGCAGGCAATGCCGGCTTTGTTCCGTATCGGTAACTGGCAAGCGGACGCGATGTTTGCACCGGACGGCTCGGCGATCCTTTTTGCCGCCAATTATCCGACCAAACCCGGCGAACAACCCTCGCTGAATATCTTTGTCTCTACGCGAGATAAAGAGGGTAGATGGTCCAAGCCGTTCTCTATCGGCGAGACCATCAATACCGAAGGTATGGAGCGCTCACCCTTCCTGCATCCGGATATGAAAACCCTCTATTTCTCTTCCGATAGGCCCGGCACACTCGGCGAACTGGATGTGTGGATCACTCGCCGCCTCTCGGATACCTGTTGGACAAGTTGGTCCGAACCCGAGAATCTGGGGCCGCAGATCAACACGACCGGGCGCGATTGCTGGTATAAGATATCCACGGACGGCACACGAGCCTATTATGCACGCAAGATCGGCAGGAACCACAATATCTATTGGATTTTATTGCCGGAAGACAAGCGTCCGGACACCAAGAGCATGTTAAATTTCGAATAAAATAACAAAAATAATGGCATATACTTGTATATGTCATTTTTTTTTAGTAACTTTGCGCACTTTTTGATGGAAACGAATGAAAATACTTCTTGTAATAGGGCTTCTGTTGGCGGCAATCGGATTGCTGAGCATAGGTGTTCTCTTTCGTAAAGATCATTCGTTTCGGTCGCAGCATATCGGTGAAAACGAGCGAATGAAGCAGGACAAGATCCATTGTGCTACCTCGCAGGACCGTGAAGCCCGACGTGCATCCTCGAATAAGATAGATATTAAAAATTTATAGATATGACAAAGGAAAAAATTCAGTATGTAATCAATGCCGTTTTAGGTGCGGCAGTTGTAGTGTTGTTCATCTTGTATTTCACTTGCGGCGCTAAGTCCACGCCGGCGCAAGAAGCTCCTGCTAAACCGGAGATTCAGGCGAGTGGGGACCTGCTGCCTATCGCCACCGTTAGCACGGATTCGATCTTAGTGCACTATACCTTTGCCGTAGAGGCTAACGATCGTCTACAGACACAGTACGAGAACTCGATGGTCAAACTGAACAACAATGCCAAAGCTTTCCAAAAGGAGTACGAGACCTTCCAAAAAGACGTACTTGATTTCCAGAAGAAAGTGGAAGCCGGTGCATTCCTGAGCCGTGAGCGTGCAGAGAGTGAGCAAGCTCGCTTGCAAAAGAAAGAGCAGAAACTGCTGGCGAAACAACAGGAGTTGGAGGACCTCCGTCAACAGCTGAGCGCTGAGTTCATGCAGAACCAAGCAGCTTTGGCGCAACAGCTGCAGGATTCGGTTCAGGCTTATCTGAATGAATACAACGCAGACGGACATCTTCACCTGATTCTCAACGAAGCCGTGCTGATGAATAAAGTAGCCGGCTATGATATCACCAATGAGGTTATTGATGCGCTGAACGCACGCTATGCGAAATAAGCTTCTTGCTATATTACTTCTATGTGCGCTCAGCGTGAGTGCTCAACGGATACCCGAGGCCATCGAGTACACCGAGATATACGATTTTCTGGAGGAACTGACCACCGATGGAGTGATTCGTTCCAATGCGGCTATCAAGCCTTACACCCGCGATGCAATTGCACGGATGTTGGCGGAGGCGCAAAGCAAAGACTCCCTGTTGAATAAGCGGCAGAAAGACGACCTGCAGTTCTATATGCAGGACTATGCTTTGGAACTGGATACGCTGCCGACCTATTATTCCTACGGTCATCGTCATGTGACGCAATGGATCACGAAGGTGTCGAATCTGTCTCTGGCGGACCCGAGTCTGCATATCCTGACTAAAGATAAGATCTTCAAGATGCGGGTGCGTCCGATCTTGGGAATGGACTTGAGTTATAACACCAAAGGCCTGCTGATGCACCGTTGGTACGGCGCGGAGATCCAAATGGACATCGCCCATCACCTCTCTATCTGGGGGTCGATCCGTGATAATAGCTGGAGCGGACAGGGTATCAACGGCTCACGTATCACGAAACCACAGTACCTCAATAACCTGCCAGGTGTACAATACAAAGAGGCTAGTTATGGCGGTGACTTCTCCGATTCGCGTGGAGGTATCTCATTATACACATGGTGGGGTAGTATCAGTGTTCAGCGGGAGCGTATTCAATGGGGAGACGCACAGCATTGTTCGAATATCCTATCGGCGCACAACCCTGCTGTGCCGATGTTGACCCTTCAACTGACGCCTTGTAAGTGGTTCCAGTTTGATTATTTCCACGCATGGTTGGTATCGAACGTGGTCGATTCAACCTATTACTATACGGAGCGCGAGAAAGAAGGCGTGACTGGTCGCGAATATCGTCCTGCCAATAAATTCATGGCGGCGAACATGTTCACCTTCATGCCTTGTAAGTACGTGCAGTTTAGTTTCGGTAACTCCATCGTATACGCAGAGCGCAATGTGCAAGCGGCATATTTCATTCCCATCGCTTTCTATAAATCCCTGGATCACCTGTTGACGAAAGGCTTGGGTTCGGAGAACCAGAATAGTCAGGCTTTCGCTTCTCTCACGGTGCGTCCGACGGATCACTTGCGTCTATACGGTTCGTTCTTCTTGGATGAGTTCAAACTGGCGCGCCTCAAACCGTCTAATAAGGAGAATAACCCTGTTTCCTATTTGGTCGGTTTCAATTGGTCCGGCTGGCCGGTGAAGGGCCTATCTCTGCGCGGCGAGTTCATGCGTTCATACATTGCATGTTATACGCACTCCATCAACGTGCTGAGTTATACGTCCAATAGTTATAACATTGGCCATTATATGGGGGATAATGCGCAGTCTATCTTTGTGCAACTCAGTTATCGTCCGACACGCAGCTTGCGGCTCACGCTGGATTATACCAATGACACTAAGTATCGCGCCTTCGATTATATACGCGATTATATTGCCGGTGGGCGTCCGAAAGATCCGATCATCGGACAAAAACCGTTTAGTGAGAAGATATGGCGGAATGATCAGATACAGTTCCGTGCGGTATATGAGGTGTTTAACAACTGCTATGCGCATATTGATTTCACTTATAATAACGCGCGGGCATTTACACCCACCTCGGATCGTATCTTAGGAGAAGACCGAGGATGGAATGCAGATGGCACATCGAAAGAATTAGCCGGAGCAGAATTGGAGAATTACTACCTCAATAAATATACACCCGTCTATCTGCAGGGAAAGAACTTTACCTTCACCTGCGGATTGAGCTTCGGGTTCTAAAACGAATATCTGAAAATTTAACTATATAACATGAAAAAAGAAATTCAATTCTCCCTTGTTTATCGCGACATGTGGCAGAGTAGCGGACGGTATGTTCCGCGTAAAGATCAATTGGCACGCGTAGCACCGGTGATCATCGACATGGGCTGTTTTGACCGTGTGGAGACCAATGGCGGTGCTTCGGAGCAGGTGAACCTGTTGTATGGCGAAAACCCGAACCAGGCTGTGCGTACGTTCTGTAAGCCGTTTAATGAAGCGGGTATCAAGACCCACATGTTGGACCGTGGTCTGAATGCGCTGCGTATGAACCCTGTTCCGGCAGATGTACGTCAACTGATGTATAAAGTGAAGCATGCGCAGGGTACGGATATCACCCGTATCTTCTGCGGTCTGAATGACCCGCGTAACATCATTCCGTCTATCAAGTGGGCGAAAGAGGCTGGTATGACCGCGCAGGCTACGATGTGTATCACGTATTCGAAGGTACATACCGCGGAGTATTATATCAACCTTGCCGAGCAGCTGATCGAAGGTGGTGCGCAGGAGATCTGTCTGAAGGATATGGCCGGTATCGGTCGTCCGCACATGCTGGGCGTCATTGTAGCGGCTATCAAGGAGAAACACCCCGATATCATCATCCAATATCACGGTCATACGGGACCGGGCTTTAGTGTCGCTTCGATGCTCGAAGTAGCCAAAGCCGGCGGCGATGTGCTCGACGTAGCGATGGAGCCGCTCAGCTGGGGTAAGGTACATCCGGATGTGATCACCATCCAAGCGATGCTCAAGGATGCCGGTTTCCTCGTAAAGGACATCAACATGAAAGCCTACATGGAGGCACGCTCGCTCACGCAAGAGTTCATCGATGATTTCCTCGGCTATTGGATTGACCCGAAGAACAGCCTGATGACTTCGTTGCTGGTAGGATGCGGTCTTCCGGGCGGTATGATGGGTTCGCTCATGGCCGACCTCAAAGGCATGCATGCAGCTATCAACGCCAACCTCAAGAAGAAAGGCGAAAAGGAACTGAGCGAAGACGAACTGCTCGTACAACTCTTCGACGAAGTACAGCGTATATGGCCGATGCTCGGCACACCGTGTCTGGTGACGCCGTTCAGCCAGTACGTCAAGAACGCAGCGCTGATGAACCTCTTCAGCCGTTCGATGGGTGAGAAAGACTTCACCCGTATGGACCCGGCGATGTGGGGTATGATCCTCGGTAAGTCCGGTAAACTGCCGGGAGAACTGGCACCGGAGATCATCGAACTGGCGAAAGAGAAAGGCTTTGAGTTCTATACCGACGATCCGCAGAAACTCTATCCGAATGTACTGCCGCAGTATATCAAGGAGATGAAAGAACTGGGCTGGGACCGCGGACAGGACGACGAGGAACTGTTCGAGTTTGCTATGCACGACAAGCAGTACCGCGAGTACAAATCCGGTTTGGCGAAAGAGCAGTTCAATAAGGACCTCGTGGAGCGCATGCTCAAAGCAGGTAAACCGATTCCTGAGAACTTACAGCAGTATATGCCGCAAGCAGCGCCTGCCGCTCCGGCTGCACCTGCAGCGAATGCAGCCGATGAGATGGCAGCTGTTGCGAACGCGTTGTATCTGGCCGGCAAGAAACCCAAAGAGGGTATTATCACGCTGCCGCATATTAAGCCGACGGCTTGGAATCATAAACATTATACGTTGAAATAACCATAAACACACTTGTATATGAAGAAGTATAACTTTAACGCAGGACCGAGTATCCTGCCGCAAGAAGTGATCAAACAAACAGCAGAAGCTGTGATCGATTTTCAGGGTGAAGGCTTGTCTGTACTGGAGATCTCGCACCGTGCGAAATATTTCCAGCCCATCATGGACGAGGCAGAAGCTTTGGTAAAGGAATTGCTGAATGTGCCGGAGGGCTATCGTGTACTGTTCCTCGGCGGCGGCGCTTCGCTGCAGTTCTGTATGGTGCCGTTTAACATGCTGGAGAAGAAAGCGGCCTACCTGAACACCGGTGTATGGTCCAAGAAAGCACTCAAGGAAGCCAAAGGTTTCGGTGAAGCGGTAGAAGTAGCTGCCAGCACCAATTCGATTCCGACGGACTACGAGATTCCGCAGGATGCAGACTATTTCCATATCACGACCAACAACACTATCTTTGGCACGGAGATCAACGATGCTAAACTCGCTGAGATATACAAGAAAAAAGGCAATGTACCTTTGGTAGCCGATATGAGTTCGGATATCCTAAGCCGCCCGATTGATGTCAGCCAATATGATATCATCTATGGCGGTGCGCAGAAGAACCTTGCTCCGGCGGGTGTTACCTTTGTGATCATCAAAGAGTCCTGCCTCGGTAAGGTAAGCCGTTATATCCCGACCATGCTGAACTATCAGACGCATATCGAAGGCGGTTCTATGTTCAACACGCCTCCTGTATTGCCGGTTTATACAGCGGTGCTCACTCTGCGCTGGTTGAAGGCGCACGGCGGTGTGAAATGGATTGAGGAGCGCAACAAAGCGAAAGCAGAACTGCTCTATAACTGCTTGGATAACTCCAAACTGTTTACGCCTACTATCCTCAACAAAGAGGACCGCAGCCGCATGAATATCTGCTTCGTCCTCAAACCGGGTTATGAGGATTTGCAGGATGATTTCTTCAAGTTCGCTACCGAGCGTGGCATGGTAGGTATCAAGGGCCACCGTCTTGTAGGCGGTTTCCGCGCTTCCTGCTACAATGCGATGGATCTCGAAGGCGTTCAAGCGCTGGTTGATTGCATCCACGAATACGAAAAACTGCATTAATATGGGATTCTCCTATCTTATTCCTGTGGGGCACCCGATGAACCACACCAAAGGTAAGAGCATCGAATTTACAACACTGATAACACCTATGAAAGTATTAGTTGCAACAGAGAAACCCTTCGCGAGAGTGGCCGTTGACGGCATTCGTGAAGTGGTAGAGGGCGCAGGCTATGAACTCGCGCTGCTCGAGAAATATACGGACAAACAGCAATTGTTAGATGCTGTGGCTGACGCTGATGCACTCATCATCCGTTCGGATATTGTGGATGCAGCCGTGTTGGATGCTGCTAAACAACTCAAGATCGTTGTGCGTGCCGGTGCCGGATACGATAATATCGATCTTGAAGCCGCTACAGCTCACAAAGTAGTAGCGATGAACACGCCGGGTCAAAACAGCAATGCGGTGGCTGAGTTAGCCCTTGGTCTGATGGTATATGCCGTACGTAATTTATACAACGGCACGTCGGGCACCGAGCTCAAGGGAAAGAAACTGGGTATTCATGCCTTCGGAAATGTAGGCCGTAATGTAGCGCGTATCGCGCAGGGCTTTGGTATGGAGGTATATGCGTACGATGCGTACTGCCCGGACGAGGCGATGGTAGCAGCTAATGTGAAACCGCTGCACTCGGCGGAGGAACTCTATTCGACCTGCGATATTGTCAGCCTGCATATTCCAGCTACGGCGGAGACCAAGAACTCCATCAACCATGACCTTGTTAACCGTATGCCGAAGGGTGGTATCCTCGTCAATACAGCCCGCAAGGAAGTGATTGATGAGGAAGGCCTGATCGCTTTGATGCAGGAACGTGCTGACCTGAAGTATATGACGGATATCATGCCTGTAGCGGACGCGAAGTTCCGTACACTCTTCGAGGGACGTTACTTCGCAACACCCAAGAAAATGGGCGCACAAACGGCGGAGGCCAATATCAATGCCGGTATTGCAGCTGCAAAACAGATCGTGGACTTCTTCCAAAACGGTAATACACGATTCCAAGTCAATAAATGATTAAGCGCTTATTAACGATAGTATTCACCCTTTGTGTGGTAGTCTCCTACGCCTCGGATATCGAGTGCGTAGGAACTGCTACGCAAGTGATTAACGGAGAAGATACCACTTTCATCTTCCGCGATGAGATTCACTTGCGCTCGAACGTAGGTGATATCAATTGGTATAAATCGGATGGTACGATCTATGCTTCGAACACCGACGAGATATACCCGGACGATGGATGCTATAAGGCGAACGGTCATACATTCTGCGTGCAACAGTATAAGGGCATTGATGATCTGAACTTCACCGTAGAGACCTCGTGCGACAATACGGTGCTGCATGTGACCGGAGATATCGGCTCGCGCGCGCACACATACTCCTTATCGTATAATGCGCTGGCATGGAATACTGAAACATGGGCGGACTCTGCGGCTACGTTGACGGGCGACCTGACACCTTCCATCGTCTTGCCGCCTCTGTATGGCCCGACACCGATTCGTCTCTGCTATGATGCCGAAGTACGAAACGCATTGGGTTTGGACTCAGCTTGCGTAGAAGTGCTCCTGCCGATTGATAGCATCAAGGCGGTGAAGATGGAACTGACCTCTTTGGTTTCTGCGCGTGAAGATGATCCGAATGGTAATAATGAGCGCAATAGACCGACGAGTCAGACACTCATCCAGGGTTCGGAGTACAGTGGACCGCTGGAGATCGCTTTCTATTCGAATCCTACGCCGGCGGTGTTGTATTACAAGTGGTCAATATATAAGTCCACGGAGTGTATCGTCCATCGACACGATCCGACGATTCGCTATACATTCTCGGAGCCCGGTGCCTATAGGGTGGTGTGCCAGGTGAATAACAATGACTGCACGTCCGATTCGTCGGAAGTAGCCGTGCAGATAGCCGAATCCTATCTGGCAGTGCCGAATGTGTTCACTCCGAATGGCGACGGCCATAACGATGAGTTCCGTGTAGCCTATCGCTCGCTTCGGGAATTCCGATGCTGGGTGTACAATCGCTGGGGTAAACTGGTCTATTATTGGGAAGATCCGGCCAAAGGATGGGATGGTACGATCAACGGCCGTCCGGCTGCAGAAGGGGCGTATTACTATGTCATCCGTGCGCTTGGAACGGACGCGCCGAAGAATGCATCGTATATCGGCATCAAAGCGATCTATAACAAAAAGAAGAAGAACGCTGATGAGTCTGTGATTGGTATTTACCAAATGAGTGGAGATATTAATTTACTAAGATAAACGTATATGAAAAAAACAATTCTAACTATGGCCTTAGCCACTACAGTCTTGGCAGCAACAGCTGCTACGAACCCGTTCTTGGATTATAAGAACTGGAAGACGCCGCACGGCACCTATCCGTTCAACGAGATCCACGCGGAGCATTACATGCCGGCTTTTGAAGAGGCAATGAAACAAGGACTTCAGGAGATTGACGAAATCGTCAATAACCCTGCAGCGCCTACGTTTGCTAACACGATTGAGGCATACGAGGCATCAGGAGAACTGCTCTCTGTAGTTGCCGGTTGTTTCTATAACCTGACGAGTGCAGAGACGAATGACACGCTTCAGCAAATCGAGATGGAACTCAGTCCGAAACTCTCGGAGTACAGCGCTACTATTCGTCTGAACGAGGGCCTCTTCCAGCGTATCAAAGCGGTGTATGACCAGCGCGCTAAACTCAAACTGAACAAAGCGCAGATGAAGTTGCTGGAGGATATCTATGAGAGTTTTGCCAACAATGGTGCTAACCTCAGCCCGGAAGACAAGCAGACCTATCGTGAACTGACGGCTAAGCTGAGCCAATTGACCCTCCAATATGGTCAGAATGTGCTCAAAGCAACGAATGCGTGGACGATGCTCATCACGGATGAGGCACTCCTTGCCGGCCTGAATGAGGACACCAAGGCGATGCTGCGTGCCAATGCAGAAGCCAAGGGCTTAGACGGCTGGTTGCTGAACCTCAAACCGACCACGACCATTCCCGTCATGCAGGATCTGGACAACCGCGATATCCGCCGCGAGCTTTATATGGCGAATGTAGGCCGTTGTATCGGCGGTGAGTTTGATAACACAGCTATCATCGTGGAGATTGTCAATACACGTCTTGCTTTGGCGAACCTGTTCGACAAGAAGACCTACGCAGAGAAGTCGCTCTATAAAACGATGGCAGAGACACCGGCTAATGTGTTCAACCTGTTGGATCAACTACGTGATGCCTATATGCCGGCAGCCAAAGAGGATGTCAAAGAGGTAGAGGAGTATGCAAAAGCACATGGCCTCTATGCTCAACTACAACCGTGGGACTTCGGCTATTACTCCAAGAAACTCAAAAAAGAGAAATATGCCATCTCTGATGATGACCTCCGTCCGTATTTCGAACTGGAAAGCGTGAAGAAAGGTGTCTTTGGTCTGGCAGAGCGTCTCTATGGCATCAAATTCAAAGAGAACAAAAACATTCAGGTGTATCACCCGGAGGTAACCGCATATGAAGTCTTTGACGAGAAGGGTAAGTTCTTGGCTGTGTATTACGCTGATTTCCATCCACGGGATGGTAAGCGGGGCGGTGCATGGATGAATGACTTCCAACCGCAGTATATCAAGAACGGTAAGGACCATCGTCCGCATATCGTGAACGTGATGAATTTTACGCGTCCGACGGCAGACAAACCGGCTCTCTTTACCTATGACGAGGTACGCACCTTCCTTCATGAGTTCGGCCATGCGCTCCATGGTATGCTCACTCGCTGCCAATATGCTTCGCAGAGCGGAACGAATGTACCGCGTGATTTCGTCGAACTGCCGAGCCAGTTCAATGAGAACTTCATTGACGAGAAAGAGTTCCTCAATACCTTCGCTAAACATTATAAGACCGGTGAATTGCTGCCGCAGGAACTGCTGGATAAGATGCATGCTTCGCAGACGTATCTGGCAGCCTATGCTTGTGTACGCCAACTCAGCTTCGGTTACCTCGATATGGCATGGCATAGCCTTGAGAAACCATTTGAGGTGAATGAGGCACTCGGCACCGTCGAGTCTGTCACTCGCTTCAGCGACAAAGCAATGGAGCAAGTACAAGTACTGCCGACTGTTCCGGGAACCCAGATGTGCTGCGCCTTCACCCATATCTTCTCCGGAGGTTATGCAGCCGGCTATTACAGCTATAAATGGTCGGAACTCCTGGATGCGGATGCTTTTGCAGTCTTCAAAGCGGCTAAGAAGAAAAGCGGAACGATCTTTGATAAGAAAACCGCTAAACGCTTCCGTCAGAACATCCTGGAGAAGGGTGGTACAGAGAAAGCAATGGATCTGTATAAACGTTTCCGTGGAGGTGAACCGACTATCGACGCCCTCCTTGAACGCGATGGTATCAAAAAGAACTAGGATTACCTGAGACTACATAGGATAACCTAGGAGTTCCTATAGCAAAGTAAATCCCGCCACTCAATCGAGTAGGCGGGATTTATTATGTAAGTAAGTACGCTTCGTTAAGTCAGGTTTCCACCTCGCTTCCTTTTAGAAAGCGAAAACAGCCGTCATCGCGACGTCTGTTTTTCTAAGGTATTAGTCTGTTTATTTAAGGTACAAAAAAGATTGGTCTTTTTGCTAAGTGGACTTTACATTTTCAAATCCGGTGCAAAGGTACTGCTTTTTTTTGATATAACCAAATTTTTTTTTATGTTTAATAACATATTTAGGCAAAAAAGGACATTTTTCTACAATCTATCTAATTCAATTACCTCTAAATTGTCCAATTTTGCACCGTCAATCGTGAAACGCAATAAGGTCTGACAGGGTTGCCATCCTTGTTTACCCGCAGCACCCGGATTAAGCGTTAAGAATTTAAACTGACTGTCGTATTGCACTTTCAGAATATGGCTGTGTCCGCATACAAACAGGTCAATTCGGTGATTCGGATCGTCGTAATGCTCCAGCGCTTTGCGAAACATGGGTATCAACCACGGGTTATAATGCCCCGGATATCCGCCGATATGAGTCATCAGCACATTCACATCTTCCACACGAAAACGATAGAATTCATCTAAGGTATAGCGTATATCGCCGCCATCCATATTTCCATACACGGCGCGCGTCGGTTTGAACTCTCTTAGACGACGGAGCACATCGTCACTGCCGATATCGCCGGCATGCCATATCTCATCCACATCTTTGAAATGCTCAAAGATGCGCTTGTCTAATAAACCATGCGTGTCGCTTAAAACGCCAATGCGGGTCATTTGCGGGTTAGTTTATCGATCGTAAGAATAGTAGCCACAATACATACCACGATGATCGTAGCAAAGAAAACAAGGTCGCGCATGTCTAATACACCGCGCGAGATAGAAGCGTAGTGCTCCTGCATCATCGTCCAGTATAGCACAAAACAAGCTAAAGCAGACGTGATAAAACATACGATCTGACTCTTGCTGAATGTGGCACACAAAATGCCTACTGCCATGAATGTGCTGCTGAGTAAGATCAAACCAAGGAATGAACCCAAGAACGCTCCGCTATCCAAATTACCCACCGGTTCCGCCAAATAGGCTACCACGAAATAATGGATGAAGCAGGGCAGTAAGCCAATCAGCACCAAGGTCAACGCCGCGAAATACTTGCTGAGCACAATACGGCTTAACGAGATGGGTTTTGTTCGAATCAGATCCCATATACCCGACTGCCGCTCTTCCGAGAAAAGACGCATCGTCAAAGCAGGGCAGAGTAGCATAAACAGCCATGGACTTAACTGAAATAGTCCGTCCACTTGGGCGTACCCCGAGTCAATGATATTCCATTGACCCGGGATCACCCATAGGAACAAACTGATCGCCAATAGATATAATCCGATAACTATATATGCTATCGGCGTCGAGAAATAATATCGTAGTTCTTTAAAGAACATTAGTGCTTAATCTCCATATTCTTATTTACCGGAGTCTTCGGGAAGAAGATCCAGAATGATACGGCAACGAGTAAAGCAAAGCCTGCGAAAATATACCATGCCTCCTGCCAGCCGTTCCACATATTGGTCGCAGCCTCATGAATCTCCGGTAATTTACCGTTCAGTTCTGTGGCTGCCCAATCAATCTTATCGTTTGCATCACGGACAATACCGTAATTAGCCAATTCCGTGCTCTTATCAATCATCGGAACGGTTTTGTTTACAATAACTTGTGCAGAGAGTGTTCCGATGGTAGCACCCAAACCATTGGTCATCATCATAAACAAACCCTGAGCTGAAGAACGTTGTGCCGGAGCAGTTTCTTGATCGACGTATAATGCGCCTGAGATATTAAAGAAATCGAAGGCAAAACCGTAAACGATGCAACTCAGTACGAACAGCAGAACGCCGGGCATACCCGGATTACCTGCACCGAAGAAACCGAAGCGGAAGACCCAAGCCAACATTGCAATAAACATCACGTTCTTGATACCGAAACGTTTCAGGAAGAACGGAATGGCGAGGATACAGAGTGCTTCGCATATCTGGGAGATCGAAATCAGAATTCCGGAGTGCTGTACACCGAAGGTGTTAGTCCAGTCTTGGAAATACTCAAAACTGCCGAGGAACGGGTTGGCATAGCCATTGGTTACTTGTAAGCACATACCGAGCAGCATCGAGAAGATAAAGAATAACGCCATCTTTTTCTGTTTGAATAGCGTAAAGGCTTTCAAACCAAGTGCTTCTACCATATCTACCTTACCTTCTGTTTTCTTAATTTCACATTTCGGCAATGTCAAAGAGTAAACAGCCAGAATCAAGCTTAGACCACCACTAATCACGAATTGTGCCGGTGTATCCATTGCCCCAAGGATATCCACAACCCACATGGTTGCGATAAAACCAACCGTACCGAATACACGAATCGGCGGGAAATCCTTCACCGTGTCCATACCTGCTTTCACCAAAGCATTGAATGCTACGGAGTTCGTCAAAGCAATAGTCGGCATATAGAATGCGACGGACAAAGTATACAATGTGAATAGCGGAGCAAATGGCACGTTAGCGCCTGCATTAAATGCGTATGCACCAGCCGCACACATGAACGCACCTGCTAAGAAGTGACAGAGACTTTGCACCTTTTGTGCTTGCATCCATCGATCGGCTACAATACCCATCAGAGCAGGCATAAACAAGCTGACAATACCTTGAATAGAGTAGAACCAACCAATGTTTCCTCCCATTCCGTGAGCGCCTAAATAACGCCCCATCGAGGTTAAATACGCGCCCCATACGGCGAACTCTAAAAAGTTCATTACGATGAGACGAATCTGTAACGATTTGTTTTTCATAATATATTAATATTTAAAATAATTTGTTCTGCATAGCTATCTTGCTCCGGTTCTAAACCGGTTAAAATTCACTCGTAAAGTGGAATGTGATATGTTTATAATCCTGCTGTGCCATATTCAGCACATACGCGCTGTCGGCCATAAAGACATCACGGCCTTCCTTGTCGTACGCCATGTACTGCGCCTTACGTTTTTTGAACATATCCAACTCGGCATCGTCATCGCTCTCAATCCAACATGCTTTGTACATCTGGAGGGGCTGCCACTTGCATTTAGCCTGATATTCATGCTCCAAGCGGTATTGAATGACTTCAAACTGCAGTTGACCCACCGTTCCGATGATTTTGCGGCCGTTGAGTTGGCTGACAAAGAGCTGTGCTACACCTTCATCCATGAGTTGGTTGATTCCCTTGTCGAGCTGTTTCTGCTTCATCGGATCGGCATTATCGATGTATTTAAACATCTCCGGTGAGAAAGAGGGTAGGCCTTTGAAATGCAAGTGTTCACCTGCGGTGAGCGTATCTCCGATCTTGAAGTTACCGGTATCCGGCAAACCCACTACATCGCCCGCAAAAGCTTCATCCACGGTCTCTTTCTTTTGTGCCATGAAGCACGTCGGTGCGGCAAACCGCATTTGTTGGTCCTTACGCACGTGATAATAATAGGTGTTACGCAAAAACTTACCGCTACATATCTTAAAGAACGCAATACAGGATCGATGGTTCGGATCCATGTTGGCGTGAATCTTAAAGCAGAAGGCGGTGAACTTATCTTCCATCGGTTCTACCACACGTTCTTCAGCTCCAACAGGAAGAGGGGAGGGGGCATTGACTACCAGAAAATCCAACAACTCCTGCACGCCGATCGTCTTGTATGCTGAACCGAAAAACACCGGTGCTAAATCACCACGTAAGTACGCTTCTTTATCGAATTCCGGATATACGCCATCTACCATTTCCAGGTCTTCCGCTAACTTTCCGTTAACGTCCTTTGGACGTTGATTTAATGCGAAGACGGACTCGAACTTCAACCCTTGTCCGTTCGCCCAAGTAACTGGCGTACATTGAATACCCAGTTCTTTCTCCGCTTCATCCATCAAATCGAACGGATCCTTTCCCTCGCGGTCCATCTTGTTCATGAAGATCATCACCGGCGTCTTACGCATGCGGCATACCTCCATCAGTCGTCTCGTCTGAGCCTCCACACCTTTGGCGGAGTCGATCACTACGATCGCACTGTCCACTGCCGTCAGCGTACGGAATGTGTCTTCCGCAAAGTCCTGGTGACCCGGGGTATCGAGGATATTGATATGATAGCCGCTGTAGTCGAATCCCATCACAGAGGTCGCTACGGATATACCACGTTGCTTCTCGATCTCCATCCAGTCCGAAGTGGCGGTCTTGCGAATCTTGTTACTCTTCACCGCTCCGGCCACATGAATAGCACCGCCGTATAACAGCAGTTTCTCCGTCAGCGTCGTCTTACCGGCATCCGGGTGAGAGATGATCGCGAAGGTTCGGCGTCTTAATATCTCGTTCTGATCAGCGGAGGGTAGCATGGAATTGATTCTCGAATGTCGCCTTCAGGCGGTTCATAATATTCTCTATCTGCGTGTCCTTGAGGGTGTTCTCTGCGTCTTGCAGAATGAAACTCAACGCGTACGATTTCTTACCTGCCTCCAGGTTCTTTCCCTCGTATACGTCGAACAGATATACGTTCTTCAGCAGTTTCTTCTCTGTCGCAAAAGCAGCGCGTGCCAAGTCAGCAAACTCTACCGTCTTATCTACCAGCAGCGCAAAGTCGCGTTTTACCTCCGGATATTTCGGAAGATCATTAATCACCGCCTTGTATTGCTTGTTCTGCTTGATTAGTGCATTCCAATCCAAATCTGCGTAGAAGACCTCCTGATCGATATCAAAGAGTTTCAATTGCTTACGTGCTACGATGCCGATAAAACCAAGCGCCTTACCGTTCGCTGCTTTGAGCACTAATCCGTCGCTGAATAACTCGTTCTCCAAGCGCTCAACCGTCACTTTTGCCAAGTCCACACCAAGGCGCACGAAGATATTGTTTACATACGCATGCAGTTGATAGAAACTCGTCTTCTCCTCCTTGCGCACCCAACTCTGCGCGGCTTTGTTACCTGTTACCCAGAGTCCCAAGTGCGGTTCCTCTGAATAGGCACGTAACGGATCGATTTTCTCGCCGCATGGCTGGCTGTCTCCGGCGACGCGCCGGTGGTAGCAGTTTCCAAACTCATAGAACTTCAAATCGCTGTTCTTGCGGTTGGTATTGCGCGCGATGGACTCCAGACCGCCAAAGAGTAGGGTCTGACGCATCACACCCAGGTCTTGACTTAACGGGTTCATGATCTTCACGCAACTGTCTAATGTCAATACCTGCAGCGGCTCGTAGTAGCTCACTTTTGTCAGCGAGTTATTGAGGATCTCATTGAATCCTTGGGCCGTCAACTGCTCAGCGATCTTACGACGCAGCTTCTCCGGATCGGGTTTGACGCCGTATGCCAGACTGGTGTTCAGCTTCTCCGGGAACTCCACATTATCATAGCCGTATATACGAAGTATATCTTCCACTACATCGCACTCACGTTGTACATCTACACGGTAACGCGGTACCTCCAATTTCCATTGTCCATTGTCTAATTTCTCAACGATTTTGATCTCCAGTGCTTTGAGAATCGTCTCTATCGTCTCTTCTCCGATCGCTTTGCCGATCAGGCTGTTCACACGCTGAATATCTATCGTCACAGGCCATGGTTTGAAATCACCGTTCACGGTGTCTGTTACCTCCATCGCCACTTCTCCGCCTGCTACTTCCTGAATGAGTAGGGCAGCGCGCTTGAGCACATAAATCGTGTTGTTCGGATCGCAACCGCGCTCATAACGGAACGAAGCATCCGTCTGTAACTGGTGGCGACGGCTCGTCTTACGGATGGTCACAGGATCGAAATAGGCGGACTCCAAGAATACATTCTTGGTCTGCTCTGTCACACCGCTCTCCAAACCACCGAACACACCGGCGATACACATCGCCTCGTCCTTATTGGCGATCATCAGGTCGTGGGCATCCATCTCGCGCTCCACACCGTCCAAGGTCACAAACTTATCGCCTTGCTTCGCATAGCGAACATGAATCTCGTTGCCCTTGATCTTATCGGCATCGAAAGCATGTAGCGCTTGACCGCATTCGTGCAGCACGAAGTTCGTCACATCCACGATGTTATTGATCGGACGCAGGCCGATAGTAGTCAGACTGTTCTTCAACCATTCCGGACTCTCCTTTACCGTCACACCCTTAATGCTCACACCCGAATAACGCGGACACGCCTCCGGCGCCTCAACAACTACGTTGATTTTGAGATCTGAAGTAATCGTTCCGCCAGGATAAGAATTCTGAATACGGAATCCTTCTACGCTCGGTTTCTCCAAACGGACATGCTGTCCGTGCGCCTCGTAATAAGCGTACAAGTCGCGCGCTACACCATAGTGACTGGCGGCATCGCTTCTGTTTGGCGTGATATCCACTTCAATGATCGTGTCGTTCTCAATATGGTAGTACTCCGCCGCAGGCATACCCACCGGAGTCTCCGCCGGCAGCACGATGATACCGGCATGGTCCGTACCCACACCGATCTCGTCCTCCGCACAGATCATACCCCATGATTCCTCACCGCGCAGCTTACCTTTCTTGATCGTAAAACTCTGATCGCCGTCATACAGCACCGTGCCGACAGTAGCTACAATAACCTTTTGTCCGGCTGCTACGTTCGGTGCTCCGCATACGATCGGCAGGGGCTCACCTTGACCCACATCTACCTTCGTGATGTGCAGGTGATCGGAATTAGGATGCGCCTCGCAACTCAGCACTTCGCCTACCACAAGACCTTTCAGACCTCCACGAATCGACTCTACTTCCTCCACTGTTCCTACCTCGAGGCCGATAGAAGTAAGGATTTTTGCTACCGTTTCTGCATCGTCCTGCAGCGCGATATAGCGTTTTAACCAATTGTACGAAATATTCATATCTTTGTTTTCTTAAATGACGTGTTTTGTCTTAATCGACTCAATTAGCGTGCAAAGATACAATAAATATTTTACATACGCAAGTGCGCGCGTACTTTTTTATAAAAAAAGATGCAATAGGCCTAAAAAAAACACTTCTTTCCACTTTTAACTTTCCACTTTCAACTTTTATTTGTAATTTTGCACACTATTTTGGAGAATTATGGACTCTTTTGAACAATTATGCCAACATCGGCGGTCTATCCGCAAATATACGAACCGTCCGGTGGAGCAAGAGAAAATAGACTATATGCTGCGTTGCGCGCTGATGGCGCCTTCGTCCAAACGAACCAACCCATGGGAGTTTATCGTCGTGCGGGATGAAGCCAAACTGCGTAAGATGGCGGGTTGCCGCACCTATGGCAGCCAGATGTTCGAAACAGCTATGGCGGCTATCGTCATCGCGCTGGACACCAGCCTCAGTGACGCCTGGATGGCCGACGGAGCCATAGCCGCGGAGCATATCCTGCTGGCGGCGGAGGAACAAGGGCTCGGCGCCTGTTGGTGTCATGTCTATTGCCGCGAAGCGTCCGAGGAACTGATCAAGGGTCTTTGTGGCATTCCCGACGACCGCACCGTCCTATGCGTTATCTCGCTCGGATACAAAGATGAGGAGCGCAAGAACTACGATTTATCGAAATTAAAATACGAGAAAATACATAATGAAACCTATAATTGCAATAACAGCCGGTGATACCAACGGAGTAGGGTATGAAGTGATCATCAAGGCCTTGCTCAATGGCTATGTCTTTGAGATCATGCGGCCGGTCATATACGGCAATGCCAATGTGGCTAAGCACCATATCCAGACCCTCAGCGAGGACTATCGCAATATCACATGGAATGTGATCGAATCGCCGGAGCAGGCCAAGGACGGACGTCTCAACCTCATCTCCTGCTATCCCGATAATATACCCGTTCAACTCGGTCAACCGAGTGACGAAGCGAACAAAGCAGCCAAAGCCTCGCTCGATCGCGCATGTGCCGATCTGCAGCAAGGTAAGGTGCAAGCTCTCGTCACTGCGCCGCTTAATAAAGAGGCCCTGCATGGCGGACATACCGAGTATCTCGAGCGTATTTTTACCGGCGAAGAACTGATGATGCTTTGTAGCGGAAACCTTCGCGTAGCGCTTGTGTGCAATCATGTAGCGCTGGCGGATATCCCGGCACAGATAACTGAAGAGCGAATCGTGCAGAAACTGACCATCCTCAATAAGGCACTCAAGCGGGATTTCGGATTGGAGAAACCGCGTATTGCCGTGCTGGCGCTCAACCCTCATGCAGGTGATGCTGGGCTGCTCGGCAAAGAGGAACAGGAGATCATCGTGCCCGCTATGGCCAAAGCGAAAACGGAAGCAGGTATCTGGTCTTTCGGACCCTACGCGGCAGACGGTTTCTTCGGCTCCGGCCATTTCACGCAGTTCGATGCCGTGCTTGCGATGTATCATGACCAGGGGCTCATTCCGTTCAAGACACTCGACATGACGGGCGTGAACTTCACCGCCGGACTCAATATCATCCGTACCTCGCCGGACCATGGCACTGGCTATGACATCGCTGGAAAAGATCAGGCAGACGAGCGCTCCATGCGCAATGCCCTCTTCATGGCGGTAGATGTGTTGCGCCAGCGTACTGAGTATGACGAACTGACCGCCGATCCGCTGCCCTTCATCGAGCGACCCGATACGGAAGGTAAACCGCGCCGCGAGTTCATCGATTTCAAGACTACCACAGGCGGCAACCGCTTTGACCGACCTGCGGAACAAAAAGAGAATGAATAAGAAAATAACGATATGACAAGTAAAGAGATTAGACAATCCTTTTTAGATTTTATGGCATCGAAGGGACACCAAGTCGTACCCTCCGCGCCAATGGTCATCAAAGATGACCCCACCTTGATGTTCACCAATGCCGGCATGAACCCCTGGAAGGGTATCATCCTCGGCAATGACCCCATCAAATATCCCCGTGTGGCTGACAGTCAGAAATGTTTGCGTGTCTCGGGTAAGCATAATGATCTCGAGGAAGTAGGCCACGACACGTACCACCATACCATGT
>JAFXYK010000099.1 GCA_017541805.1 Paludibacteraceae bacterium | reverse complement strand
GTCGTAACTGTGTTTCTTCTCGTCCTGTCCGTCCAGTTCACGGGTCTCCGTAACGATATCATTGAGGTTACGGCCGCTTAACTTACCATACGGATAGTCTTTCGCGTATTTCTCCACGTCCATATAGACCGAACCGTTGGACACGTACGCGTAACCCTTATCGAGTATCTTCTGCACAAACGCAATCTGCTCGATGATATGGCCGGAAGCGTGCGGTTCGATAGACGGCGGCAGCACATTCAGCGCCGCCATATCCCGATGGTAGCGATTGGTATAAAACTGCACGACCTCCATCGGCTCGAGTTGCTCAAGCCGTGCTTTCTTAGCGATCTTATCTTCGCCCTCATCCGCATCGTGCTCCAGGTGTCCCACATCGGTGATATTACGTACGTAACGCACTTTATATCCCAGATACTGCAGGTAGCGATAGAGCAAGTCAAACGTGATGGCCGGACGAGCATGGCCCAGATGGGCATCACCATATACCGTCGGTCCGCAGACATACATGCCTACGTGGCCTTCGTGCAGCGGCTTGAAGGTCTCTTTGAATCGTGTTAATGAATTATAAATCTCTAACATTCAGTATTCAGTATTCAGCTTTCAGTATTCAGAGGAGGGTCTTCGGATCGAGGTTATTGCGCTCGATATCTTTGAAATAGTTGAAAGTAGCCACTTTCAGTTCATCGCAAGCCGCCTCATCGCAGACGATGATACCGTGCTGGTGCATCTGCAGCATAGAGACGGTCCACATATGGCTGACGGGTTCTTCGATAGCGTGCTGCAGCGCACGTGCTTTACCGTGACCGTTCACCATGATAAGCACCTCTTTGGCATCCATGACGGTGCCGACACCTACGGTAAGGGCCGTCTTGGGCACTTTATTGACGTCATTATCGAAGAAACGACTGTTGGCGATGATGGTATCGGTAGTCAACTCTTTCTTACGCGTACGGCTGGTGAGGGACGAACCGGGTTCGTTGAACGCGATATGTCCATCGGGACCGATACCGCCTAAGAACAGGTGGATACCACCGATGTTACGGATCTTCTCCTCGTAACGTGCGCACTCGGCTGCGAGGTCGGCTGCGTTACCATTCAGGATATTGACGTTCTCCTTGCGGATGTCGATATGCGAGAAGAAGTTATTCCACATGAAGCTATGATAACTCTCCGGATGCTCCTCCGGCAGGTTGACATACTCATCCATATTGAAGGTAACCACGTTGCGGAAAGATACCTTACCGGCCTGGTTGAGCTTAATCAGTTCCTTATACATACCCAGGGGCGAAGAGCCGGTAGGAAGACCCAACACGAACGGTTTGCTCTCCTTGGGATCAAACTCATTGATACGTTTTGCTACATAGTTCGCAGCCCACTGACTCAGCAGGTCATACGAAGGTTCAATAATTACTCTCATTATCTCATTTCATTAATATTTCTTCCAATTCGGGTTCTTCGAGGTTCACGCCTACGATATTACCCGCTTTGTCAATCAGGATGGTGTATGGTATATATTGCACACCGTAGAGGTCCGAGCACTCATGCTCCTCATCCTCACGGGCCTGCACCCATGGCATGTTCTCTTCCGCCAGCGCTTTGCGCCAAGCGGCTTCGTCCTGGTCCACAGAGCAGCTGAAGATCTGCAGGTGACCTTGCGGTTGACGCGCATAGATCTCCTTGAGCACCGGAATCAGTCGACGGCAGGGACCGCACCATGAAGCCCAGAAATCAACGAGCACGTAGTCGGTTTTGCCCACGAGTGCACTCAGCGCCAATTCTTTCCCTTCCGGCGTCACGGCTGTGAAATCCAAATAGGCTTTACCGGCAGAGGCTGTTTTTTTCACCTGGTAAGCCTTGTAGGCTTCGGCGATCTTCTCGTTCGTCTTCATCGACTCCGGCATGTTATCAAACAAAACATCTTGTTGCTCTTCCGGGAGGAATGGATAGACTCCCAAGAACAGGCTGTCGGAATACGGAGCACCCATGTTAGCCTCTAAGAGATGATATACATCATCCAAGAACTGCTCGACAATCGCATTTTGCTCCTCTTCTGTCTCAGCTGCATAGAAAGCAGCCTCAGCTTCCGTATTGAGTTGCTCATACGCTTCCTTCACATCTACTCCGGCCCAGTTTTTTTCTGCTGCCTGTTTCTTACCGCAGCCGACGAATATCAACGCAGCGGCTGCTATGAGTAATAAATACTTTTTCATATTTGTCTCTAATCTCTAAACTCTAATCTATTTTCTTAAGCACTACTGCACTACGTGCGGGGAGGTACATCTTGAGCCATCCCTTACCGTCTTTGGCGTAGAGGTTATCATGCTCTGTGAAATGCTCTACGGAGTCATCGCTGAGACCAAAGCCTGCGAACTCTTTCGCATCCGTATTGAGCACCACTTTATATTTGCCTTCCGGAACGAGCATGCCGTAGTCGCTGAACGACTTCTGGCCATTCCAGTTGAAGATAAACAGCAGGTCGTTGCGGGAGTAAGCCACCACTTGGTCACCCTCGTTATCCCACCATTTCATTACCCACGGCAGATGTTTGCCCACATTGTATTTCTTCTCCTCGGCCGTCGGGTTCTGCGTCAAGAGATGCTCCTTAAGCAGATGAATCATCGCCTCATCGAAGCGGTTGAGGTCCGCGAAGAAATAATTGGGGTTATCCACGAGGCTCCATTGACGACGCGCATATTTATAACTCCATCCGTTGCCCTCGCGCGGGAAATCGATCCATTCCGGATGACCGAACTCATTACCCATGAAGGTGAGGTAACCGCCATTGATGGTGGAAGCCGTGATGAGACGAATCATCTTATGCAGCGCGATACCGCGGTCGGCCATATAGGTCGAATGACCGTGCTCGAAATGCCAGTACATGTCGGCGTCCACAAGACGGAAGATAATCGTCTTATCGCCCACCAGCGCTTGGTCATGACTCTCGGCATAACTGATCGTCTTCTCGTCCTCACGGCGGTTGGTCATCTCATAGAGGATATGACCGGCTTTCCAGTCCTCGTCCTTCACCTCTTTGATATACTTGATCCAGAAATCCGGAATACCCATCGCCAGACGGTAGTCGAAGCCTACACCGCCATCTTCGATGGAAGCAGCAAGACCCGGCATACCACTCATCTCTTCCGCGATCGTGATTGCTTCCGCTTTCACTTCGTGAATGAGTTTATTTGCCAGCGTGAGGTACATCAATGCATCTCCGTCTTCATTTCCGCTGAAATAGGAAGGATAGCCGTTGAAGTCTTCACCCAGACCGTGACTGCGGTAGATCATCGAGGTCACGCCGTCAAAACGATAGCCGTCGAAGTCATATTCATCCAACCAGAACTTACAGTTACTGAGCAGGAAATGCAGCACTTCGTTCTTACCGTAGTTGAAGCAGAGGCTGTCCCATGCCGGATGCTCACGACGAGCGCCGTCATGGAAATACTGATACCCTGTGCCGTCGAAGTTACCGAGTCCCTCCAGTTCATTCTTCACCGCATGGCTGTGCACGAGGTCCATGATCACATGCATGCCGCGACCGTGCGCATCATCGATGAGGGCTTTGAGTTCATTCGGCGTACCGAAACGACTGGAGGCCGCAAAGAAATTCGACACATGGTATCCGAAGGAGCCGTAATACGGGTGCTCCTGGATCGCCATGATCTGCACGCAGTTATAACCCAACTCGGCAATACGCGGCAGCACATCGCGGCGGAACTCTTCATACGAGTTCACTTTCTCCTGCTCGGAAGACATACCGATATGGCATTCGTAGATATAGAGTCCACCTTTCTCTTTGAGTTTCTTACCCTTATTCTTCCATTGGTACTCGGGTTCATCCCACACCTGTGCGGAGAAGATCTTCGTCTGCTCATCCTGTACCACGCGACGTACGTAAGACGGAATACGCTCTCCGTAACCGCCCTGCCATTCAACGAGCAGTTTGTACATCTGACCGTGCGCCATAGCGCTCAACGGCAGTTTGGCTTCCCATACACCGTTGCCGACGGGTTGCAGACGATAGGCTTCGTCTTTGCTCCAGTTATTCATGTCACCTTTGATATAGATGGCAGTGGCATTCGGTGCCCATTCGCGCAGCACCCAACCTTCGTTGGTCTTATGTAAACCGAAATAGAGGTAACCGGTTGCCCACTCAGACAGCGGTTGACCGCCCGTTATCTCTTTCTCTTTGTTGACGGCATAGTCATATCTACCTTGCAGCGCACCTTCATAGGGTTGCAGGTACGGATCACGCTCCACGATCTTCAGACGCTTCGGAGCAGTTGCTTTTTTTGTTGCCATGGTATTTTCAATTTTCAATTTTCAAATGTTAATTGTTAACTCTCGCTTTAACAATTAACTTTCTATATTCCTTACCCGGCGCGATACCCGGTTGGTGGGCATCGGAGGGGAAGAAGACCGCGAAATGACCGGCAGGAACGGTGAATTTAGCCGTAGCGGCATCGCCGTAGAACTCCACGTCCTTACCTTCATCATACTCCTGCGTCACATCCTGGCAATCCACTTGCGCTTTCCAACCCATGACTTCATCATCACCCAGCGGAATCTGGATGTCCAGATAATCCTTATGCGCCTCCATACGGCACTTGGATTCCTCTTTACCTTTGAAATCCAAGATGTTCACAAACAAATCTTTACCATCCAAGAAAATCTTACATGCCGGCATCTCCTCCAGGTCATTGTCGTTGTAGAATTTCATGAATTGTTCCAAACCCGGTACACTGTCGTAGTACCAATCCGCATTTTCTAATTTGTCTAGTATCATATAAATGGAATTTATAATTTCAAATTTATTATTTAACCAATTTGGGCGCAAAGTTAGTAAAAAATTTGCATATATGCAAGATTTTTTGTAATTTTGCATCGGATTTGTACTTATTCTATTCTATCATATGAAAAAAATGATCTTTACAATGGCAGCAATGGCCTTATTAACAACAGCGTGCGGTACGAAGAAATCGGCTCCCGCACCCGCTGCAGAGCAAGCGCAGCAGACCGGTATCGATGTAACGAATATGGACAAGACGGTCAGTCCGCAGAATGACTTCTATCAGTTCGCTTGCGGCGGATGGATGGCAAAGAACCCCCTAACCGCCGAATACAGTCGGTTCGGTTCGTTCGACCAACTGGGATTGCAGAACCTGGAGCAGGTGAACGGTTTGATTCAGGAGATCGCAGTAAAGGTGAAAGGTGAAAGGTTAAAGGTGAAAGAAGGTTCTGTGGAGCAGAAGATAGGCGATATGTATAACCTGGCGATGGATACCGCGCGTCGGGATAAAGAAGGTATCGCGCCCGTGCAGAAAACACTCGATGAAATCGCAGCAATCGCGTCTCGCGATGACCTGTCCAAGATCCTTGGCGCTTCGATGCATTACCAGTTATGGGCAATGTATGTGGATGCGGATGCGATGAACAGTTCGATGAACATATTGAATGAGTATCAGGCCGGATTCTCGTTAGGAGAGAAAGAGTATTACTTGGACACGGACGAGCAGACGACGGCTATCCGCGATGCGTATGTCAAATATGTAGAGAAGATGTTCGGCCTCTTCGGTTTCGATCAAGCCGCAGCGCGTGCACAGACGGTATTGCGCATGGAGACGCGTCTGGCCAAGGCTGCATACAGCAATGTGGAGTTACGCGACCCGATCAAGAACTACAACAAGATGTCGCTCGAGGAGTTGCAAGCCTTGGTGCCGCAGGTGAACTGGAGAGTCTATTTCGATGCACTGGGCGTGCAGATTGACAGCTTGTCCGTCGGTCAGATTCCTCACCTGCAGGAAGCAGGCAAGATGCTGGCAGACGAGTCTTTGGATGACCTGAAGACACTCTTCGCTTGGCAGGTGATCGAAGGAGCGGCTTCGTATCTGACGACAGAGATATACATGACATCTTTCGATTTCTACGGCAAGGTGCTGTCGGGTCGTGAAGAACCGAGTCCGCTATGGAAACGCGCCGTAGGTACCGTGAACGGTACGTTAGGTGAAGCCGTAGGTCAGATGTATGTAGCCAAGTATTTCCCCGAAGAGAACAAAGCGCGTATGTTAGCGCTCGTGAAGAATTTGCAACGCGCGCTGGGTATCCGAATCGAGAATCTGGCATGGATGAGCAGCGAGACGAAGAGCAAAGCGCTGGAGAAGCTGAATGCCATGACCATCAAGATCGGTTATCCGGACGAATGGCGCGACTACAGCAAGCTGGTTATCAACGCCGAGGATACGTACTATGCGAACCTGCAGCGTGCAGCGAAGTTCGAGCAGGACTACAGCCTCAGCTTCTTAGGCAAACCGGTAGATAAGAAGAAATGGTATATGACGCCGCAGACGGTGAATGCATATTATAACCCGTCGTCGAACGAGATCTGTTTCCCCGCCGGCATCCTCCAATATCCGTTCTTCGACATGAGTGCGGACGATGCATTCAACTACGGCGCTATCGGCGTAGTAATCGGACATGAGATGACGCATGGTTTCGATGATCAGGGTTGCCATTTCGACAAGGACGGAAACATGATCAACTGGTGGACGGAAGAAGACAAAGCGGCTTTCGACGCCCGCACGAAAGTGATGGAGGAGGCATTCAATAAAATTGAAGTGGCTCCGGGTGTACATGCCAACGGTGCGTTCACGCTCGGCGAGAATATCGCGGACCACGGTGGACTGCAAGTCTCCTATCTGGCCTTCACGCTCAATGAAGCGTCTAAAGCCGAAAGTCAAAAGTTAAAAGCACGCGACGGCTTCACGCCGGCACAGCGTTTCTTCCTGGCGTACGCCAATGTATGGGCGAATAATATCCGTCCGGAAGAGATTCTGCAACGCACAAAGAGCGATCCTCACTCGTTAGGCAAATGGCGTGTAAACGGTGCGCTGCCGCAGATCAATGCCTGGTATGACGCATGGCACGTGACTCCGGAGAGTCCGATGTACGTAGCACCGGAGAACCGAGTTTCCATTTGGTAAAAAAAAGAAGTCCGCGAGTTGCGGACTTTCTTTTTTAATTCTTCTCTATCGCTTCTGCGATGGAGTTGGCGATGAAGGCCATCTCCTCTGCCGGAAGGCTGAGTTTGGGATTGGTGAAGAGCATGTCTTTCTCCGAATTCATCGGCACCAGATGTACATGCACGTGGTTCACTTCCATGCCAAGCACCGCTACACCGACGCGCTTGCAACCCGTAGCGGCTTTGATTCCTACCGCCACTTTCTTGGCGAAGGTCATCAGGCTCTTCAGTTGCTCATCCGTCAGATCGAAGATATAATCCGCTTCCGGTTCCGCCAGTTTAGGAATCACGAGTGTATGACCTTTTACCAGCGGGTTGATATCCAGAAACGCATAGTTCTTATCGTCCTCCGCTACTTTGTAGCTCGGGATCTCCCCCTTGATGATTTTCGTAAAGATAGTCATGGTGAGTGTTTAATGTTTAGCGTTTAACGTTTAGAGACTGATCTCCAGGATCTCAAACTCAATGATACCGGCAGGCACTTGTACCTGCGCGATCTCACCTACTCTCTTACCCATCAGGCCTTTGGCAATCGGAGTGGTAACGGAGATCTTACCTTCCGCTAAGTTCGCTTCCCCTTCGGTAACGAGTTGGAACGTTTTCTCCATACCGTTATTACGCTGGCGAACACGCACTTTGGTCAGGATCTGCACTTCGTCCGTCTTGATATCCGTAGCATCCAGCACGCGCGCATCCATCAGGCGCAGTTTCAATTGCGCAATACGGGTCTCCAACGCACCCTGTGCCTCTTTGGCAGCATCATATTCTGCGTTCTCACTCAAATCGCCCTTCTCACGCGCTTCTGCTATCGCAGCGATGACGCGCGGGCGCTCAATCGTCTCCAATTCATGGAGCTCCTCTTTCAATTTCTTCAGACCGTCTTCGGTCATGTAGGTAACAGCCATTTTCTATACGTGTATTTAATATTTCCTATTCAAGATCTCGCTGGCGATGATGGCCTTGCGAACTTCTTCCTCTTCCGTTAAATCCGGAAGGTTATTTGTCTTTTCCTCTACCATAAAAAAATAAGGCACTTGCCTCTTTTTTGTTTAAAAACGAAAGGAAACTTCACAGCCTCCTTTCGCCATTAAACCTAAACCTTAACTATGAAAATTTTGTTTTCGATGCAAAAGTACTGCTTTTATTTGGAATAACCAAATATTTTGGCTAAAAAATGCAATTTTTCTTGATTTTTATACTATTTCGCCCCTTAATGTAGCGGCAGATGCTTCATTTATGCGCACATGCACCAGATCTCCTATCTTCTGGTCTGTACGGGGAAAAACAACGGTCTTATATTGCTCCGTACGTCCGTACATATCATCGTGACTGCGTTTGGAGAAGCCTTCTACCAGCACTTCTACCGTCTTCCCTATCTCGCGTTGGTTGGACTCCAGCGACAGTTGGGTTTGCAGCGCGATGATCTCGTTCAGTCGGCGCACTTTCTCTTCTTCGGAGATGTTATCCGGCAAGTGCTTATGCGCATACGTCCCCGGTCGCTCGGAGTATTTGAACATAAAGGCCGAGTCAAAGCCCACTTCGCGCATGAGGCTGAGCGTCTGAGCATGATCTTCAAGCGTCTCATCGTGGAAACCGCAGAAGATATCGGTGCTGATAGCTGCCGTGGGTAAGATACGCCGAATCGCCGCGATGCGATCCAAGTACCACTCACGCGTGTACTTACGGTTCATCAGTTTGAGGATATGGTTCGAACCCGATTGTACGGCCAGGTGAATGAACTTACATAGGTTCTTATGACGGCTGATGGCTTCAAGCGTCTTATCGGACATATCTTTCGGATGAGAAGTGGTGAAACGGATCCGCATGTCCGGCACTGCGTCTGCTACGATCTCCAGCAGATCGGCGAAATCAATGGATTGTTGTAATGTTGTATTGATGTAATGATACGAGTTGACGTTCTGGCCGAGGAGCGTCACTTCTTTGTATCCGCGTGCCTGGAGGTCACGTACCTCATTGAGGATCGACTCTACATCGCGGCTGCGTTCGCGTCCACGGGTGTAAGGTACCACGCAATAGGAGCAGAAATTATTACATCCGCGCATGATGGATACAAATCCGCTGATGGATCGGCCGATACGGGAAGGAATGATCTGGCGATAGGTCTCAGTGGTACTGAGTTCCACATTCATGGCTTTATGTCCTTGCTCGCATTGCGCCAACAGGTTCGGGATATCGAGATAGGCATCCGGTCCGGCTACAAAATCGACACCGAATTCATCGATCAGTTCTTGTCCCATCCGCTCCGCCATACAACCGATGACGCCGATAATCGGCCTTTCACCTTTCACCTTTAACCTTTCACCTTTACCGATATGCGCCTTGAGTTCGCGCAGGCGGGCACCTACTTTCTGCTCCGCGTTATCGCGGATGGAGCAGGTGTTGAGCAGGATGATATCCGCATCCTCCCAACGCTCGGTCAGTTCGGCATCGGTGGTCTCCATGATAGCTGCTACAACTTCGCTGTCAGCGACATTCATTTGGCAGCCATAGGTCTCAATATAGAATTTTTTTGTCATTATTTTGCTCAAATATTTGCGTATATCAGAAAAAAGCAGTACCTTTGCACCCGCTTTCGAAAAACGGAAGCGACGGGAAGTGGCGCAGCCCGGTAGCGCAACGGTCTGGGGGACCGGAGGTCGCGTGTTCGAATCACGTCTTCCCGACAAGAACAGCTTCGGCTGTTCTTTTTATTTCCTCAGCAATGGCAGGTTTACTTCGGTGACGGCCTTTATTTGTATATCTTGCAACGCAGGTTGCACTTCTGCGTTATTGCGCAGCATACCTATCCACCATTCGGCTTCATCGAGGTCCGCGAAACCGCTTACACGCAATGCAGCCACTTCTCCCCAAACCGGCATCTTCTGCAGGTCAAAATCACGAATGAGGAACTGACTGAAGTTAAACAAAGCGATCTCGTATTGCAGGTCATTCAGCGCCTGTTCTTCTGCGGTAGGCAGAATGAGTACAACCACAGACGGTTGTTTGCGGTCCTCGCTCCATTCTTGCGCCGTGGCAGTTGAATCCTGCGGCTCATCCTCTATCTGTCCGCGCATATCTGCCAACGAACCGGTGGAACCGCCTTTCTGGCTCTCCATACCTTGTCCCATCATAGCGAGCATGTCTTTCGCCATCGCGCCCAGTTCAGTCGAACCATAGTTAGCTACGAGGTTCTGCAGCTCCGCCACGAAAGGTTCTTGTCCTTCGGTACGGGCTACTGAAACGGCATTGAGGAACAGGAATCGCGGTATCAGAGCACTCTGCGGGAAACTATCCACCGCATATTGTTTATTGGCTTTGACAGCCGTATATTGTCCTTTCGTATAGGCTGTATAAGTAGCGGCATATAGTGAGTCTTGCGCATCGATCATCCGTCTCATACGCGCGATATACGCTTCGTCATGACGCAACGCACGCAGTCGTTCATCATCATGGATAGCGATCACCGACGGATGCGCACCGAAGCGTTCATCCAGCAGTCGCAACGTCTCTTGCGCCTGCGGCTCATCTTCCAACCGGTCACGATAGATATAATAGAGCGCTACCATCGCTTCGCGCCATAGACTGTCACTGGCTGCAAAATCCTGTTCGGTCTTCGGGATCTGCTGGAGGTAATACTCGGGTTTGTGATTATCGGTCTCTATCTTCTGTACCGGAGGCAGGGAATCCATCGGTATCGAATCGAGTCCGAGTGAATCCGATCCGACAGCATCCGGTGCACCGCTGGCTGCTACTCCTTCATCCGTGATCATTACCTGTTTGCTGCTACGACGCCAGTTATCTTCCAGCGGTCGGTTACCCCAACGGCGACGCCATTCCTGCTGACCTTGTTTGATCAGTTGCGGGTTATAGAAATACCACTCGGCTTTCTGCGGTCCTCCGAATAGGTTGGCGGTGTTGACGCTACGTGGTCCTTCGTCTCCGCGTGATTTCGCCAGCGCGTCTTCCGCCGACTGGATGGAGTCTTTTTTCTCCGCTTCGATGAGGTCGACAATGATCTTATCTACGATCGCCCGTTGCTCCTCCTCCGTCATATGACTGAGGCGCTGCAGCGAGTCTTGCAGTTGCGCCTGCGTATAGGCGACAATCAGTTCATCCAGCACTTCCGATCGCTTCTGGATACGCGCGAAATCGCTGTTGTTCTCTGCCGTGATGATCGTGACGGCTTCGCGATAGCAGGGTTGAGCAGGTACGTATCGGTGTTGCTCAAAATAGACATCACCTGCGCGCACGAGCACCTCTGCTTTGGCGGTACCGGCTTGGGTTGATTTCTCGATAGCGAGCGCATACATCTCCAGTGCTTTGGCTGTATCGCGGTTCGCGAGGTAGATATTTCCCATCGCACCATAGATGCGGTCCAGTCGATCTTTATGCTTCTCCTGCCGCGTCATGGTATGCAGTTTGCGGATGGCAGATTTGCCTTGCAGTTCCGCGATGCGGATACGGGCATTAAAATCCATCTCGTTGGGCGGCGCCATGCGAATGGTGGATTTGTACGCATCTATCGCTTCGTCGCGCTTACCTTCCCGTTCGTAGAGTTGACCTAAGACATAGGAGAAACGCGGACGGTATATCTTCCGCTTCTCATAAGGCAGGGCGATTTTGACGAAAGGAATGGCTTCGTGGTAATGTTCGCCCTTGAGCAACACGTCCGCTTTGACGGCGGAATAGAGGCGCGCATGCTTGCGACTGAGCGCATCCATCTGCACGCGATTCAGCATATCTTCCGCTTCGTATTGCCAACCCAGTTCGGCATACGAACGAGCCACCCACAGTTGGCATTGCGCGATGATATCGGGATCGTTCTGGTAATGACGGATGATATAGTTGAAGGTGCTGACAGCACCTAAGAAGTCGCCTTTATGGAACTCCGCTTCACCGAGTCGCATCCATGCTAACTGCATAGCAGGATTGAACTCTTCGGATTGGAGCCACAGTTTATATTTGGGATCGTTGGCCTTTTTCGGGTCACGTTTGGGTTTCGATTTGATGGAGTGCAGTTTGATGCACTTACGGCATTTCTCAATGGTCTTATCCATCTGGGAAGCAGCAGAAGAGGCTGCCTGATGGTTCGATACGGGGTAAAGGTATAGGATACGACTATAGTCGTCATTATTGGCATCACGAATGGCTTTGAGTCCTTCTTCGTATGCCACATTGCCGTTATAGAGGATGTTGTATTTAACTTTGGTCTTATGGAACGACCGCGTCGCCCAGGTGTTTTTCTGAGTAGAACATGAGTTAAGTGTAAAGTGAAAAGTGAAAAGTGAAAGGATTAGCAATCCTCTCATCAAACAATTATATGTCCTTTGTCCTTTCATCTTTCCATTTTCATCTTACTTCAAGCCTTTCACGTGACTCTGGGCAGCGATGAACTCTTTTAAGTAGAATGGCTCATAATAAGCCAATTGTTGATTCTCGATTTTCGATTTTTGATTTTCCGCCAAGGCTCCTACATACTTTGCTTCGGGGACGATATCGGGGATATAGTGCCAGTTGGGGGAAGTGAGCACGGCTTGGCACTTAGCAGCGCCGTCGCCGAAAAAGTTGAAAGTTCTTTGCCCAAGGGCACGATCTGAAGGTATGGAAAGTTGAAAGTTGAAAGAATCAGGAAGGATCGAGTATATAGACTCTTCCGATTCTACCACAACCGCTTTCGCTTCACTCATTGGTAACCCGTAACCCGTAACCGTTGTATATACCTCCATGCGGCGAGCGTCGAGCATCGGGACAAAAACGATTTCTGATTTTTGATTTTCGATTTTTGATTTGGCTGCGGTGCAGAGCACTTCGAGGGTCGGAACGGGGATTAAGGGGATGTTGAGGCCATAGCAAAGTCCTTTGGCAGTAGCCGTACCGATACGCAAGCCGGTATAGCTTCCCGGTCCTTCCGACAGGGCTACGGCATCAAGAGAGAGGTGCTGCTCGCGCGCAAATGCAAGCAGTTCCTCTATATACAAAGGTAGCAACCGAGCATGGTTGCTTCCTTCGTAGTTGATACACTGTTTGATCAGCACGCCATCCTTGCAGATGGCGGCTGAACAAACCGATGTACTAGTTTCGATACATGCTATCGTCACGCGTTAGAAAAGTTTAGAAGCTTTGAAATGTTTCTTCTTCGGGAAATTGAAGTGGTATGCCAATTTGATACCTGCATCAAAATATCCCAACTTATCTGCATAAGCATGCGTAGCAGACAATACGGTCAAGTCAGCAATCGACGTATCCGTCGGAGGATCCAATTGGAACAAACCGGTCGGATTGGTTGTATTCTTGTACGTATTGAATACGCTATAGTTCGCGTATGCACCTAAGCCCAACGAGTTACCGCTCTTCAGGATCCATTCGTAACCGATCTCCGCGGTCAACATGATATTGATGTTGAACTGGATACCGTTCTTAGCTTCCGGTTGCTGACCCGTGTACTTACCTGTAACCATTTCGTCTACAACGGTTACGCCGGTTTCCTCGAAGTACGCAGAGATATGCGTATTATCTTTGTCCACCGATTGATTGTACGGAGTATAAACCGGAATCATGAACTTCGGTCCGATGTTGAAGAACAAGCCATTGTCGTGGATCAAGGAGAACATCAAAGGTACCTCGAGTTGCAGCTGATGATCCGTTTCCTTCACACCTGCGTATGCAACGGTATAATCTACCTTTGCTGTATCAAACGTCACCACATTATCATTGGCCTTCAAGCTACTCTGATGGTAACCGATACCGAGTCCGACGATGATACCGAGATCTACAGGACGTCCGTCTTTAGCCCAATAGTGAGCATATTGGAGGTCGAGTACGGCATCACCACCGCATCCCCAATTACCCATGTCTGCATGATGCATGAGGGCAGAAGCACCGCCACGAACGCCGATCGTGAATCGATCGTAGTTGTGTTTGAACTTCTGTGCAGACTTGATCGAGTCAGCTTTCGCTTGCTCAGCAGCGAGTCGCTCTGCTTCTTCCGCTTCACGGATAGCTTGTTCAGCTGCTTCGCGCTCTGCTTTCTCGCGTGCTTCTTTCTCAGCTTTTGCCTGAGCGGCAGCAGCTTCAGCGTCAGCTTGCTCTCTCTTAGCCTGTTCCCATGCTTCGCGTTCTTCGGCCTGCTCTTCCTTTGCTTGTGCAGCAGCTTCCTGAGCACGACAGTTAACGACTACAAGACAGGTATCGCAAATCCACGAATTGATACGCATGAGGAGTACTCCGTCAGGGTACTTATTCGGGTTGCGCTTGGTTCCTAACTGGTATACAGTATGTACTTTATCCCACACCCAGGTAGAAGGTCTCTCCCCGGTGAGGTATTTCTGGCACTCACGTCTGATCATCACGGAGTCGCCCTTCGCCACTGTGAACTCATGTTTCTGAGCCGGCTGTGCGTTCTGCTGTGCCGACACAGTCGGCACAACAGTTGCACATATCAGGGTGGCGGCAATAAGAATTGATTTGATGGTCTTCATATGCTACCTCCCATTATTTAACCATGTAACGTAAAGTTGACTTCATATCATCGCTGATGATCTCTACGAGATAGAATCCAATTGCGTCAGCGGCCTTGATGGTGCAGAAGGTGTCGCCATTAGACGTGAGCGTCTTCTGGAGGATACCGTCTGCGGAGTAGACACGAATAGTGGTCTCTACCGCCGGATCAAGGTTGATGACTTGGATATCTTCTCCCGGACGAGCAAGCGACGGAACGAGGGCCGGCGCCGGAGCCGCAGCTCCGATGGTGATGGTCTCTGTTCTACCGAATGCACCGCACGGAACACCCGGAGCAGCCGGGATCTCGACGATCGCATAGTACTGATAGCCGGTCGGCAGCGGCTCACCACTCGCAAGCGTGTAGTAATATCCGGTACCAACTTCGGTATCATTACCATTCAGATCGATCTGATGCCATGTCACGTATTCCGGATGATCAGCCTGGAGAGAGTCGAGACTCCATCCCGGGATCGTGTTGATCTGGTTGCGGTTGATCATGATGATACGCCATCCGTAGTAAGCGCGTACCTCGAGGGTATCGACATACGGCATATTGATGTCTATGGTGAACGTTACCACCGAGTCACAACCATATTGATTCTGGAATACATGCGTGTACGTACCGCTGTTGATGATCGTCGTATCCGCTTCAGCCCAGTAATAACTGTGGCAGACAGGCTCTGTCGGCGTCGGCTTAATCGTCGAATCCGAGTAGTGGATCGTCAAGTGCATCGTGAGCGTAGAGTCACAACCGGCAACATTCGTGAGAATATGCTGGTAGTCACCGCTCTCGGTGTACGTAGTTCCATACCAATCGAACGAGTTACACTCAACCGCAGTAGTGTCACCGACTGTAGATTGACGGATCGTCAAGTGCAGCGTGATGATCGAGTCACAACCGTGTACGGTTAACGTATCGAATGTATAATCGCCCGAAGCGGTGTAGGTAGTACCCTTCCAAGTATAGGAATCACAAGCAGTAGCCGTCTCCTCACCTACATCCGAATGATTAATCGTCAGGTGCAGCGTGATGATCGAGTCACAACCGGCAACGGTCAACGTATCGAACTGATAATCGCCCGAAGCGGTGTACTTCTGACCCTTCCACATGACAGAGTCACAAGCCGTGATCGTCTCTTCGCCTACGCCCGAGTAGTTAACCGTGAGGTGCAGGATGATCGTCGAGTCACAACCGAGGACGGTCAATGTATCGAACTGGTAATCACCAGAGGTGTAATACTTCTGACCCTTCCATTCGATCGAGTCACAAGCCGTGATCGTCTCTTCGCCTACATCTGAATGATTAATCGTCAGGTTCAGTGTTACGATCGAGTCGCAACCGGTGACCAGACTGGTTAATGTATCAACATAGGTTCCGGAAGTCGTATAATCCTTACCATGCCAATTAAATACATCGCATTCCGTGATGGTCTCGCTACCCGTTGTCGGGTGGTTGATCGTCAGGTGCAATGTAACGATACTGTCGCCTCCTGCCACATTAGGAATCGTATCGATATATTCGCCCGAAGTCTTGATCGTTTCGTGAATCCAAACGAGCGAGTCGCAAGCTGCGATGGTCGTATCGAGGTATGTCGTCGCGAGCACGTTCAGCGTGAGGTTGATGATCGAGTCACCACCCAAAGCACGCGTCAGCGTGTTCGTGTACGGACCTGCTGTCGTCAGTTTCTGACAACCGAACAGGTAGGTCTGACCTTGCTTGATAGTAGCGGTATAGCCTACAGTCACATCCGGAAGCGGATTGACATTCAGCGTGAGGTTGACGATCGAGTCGCCACCACCTACGCGTTGGAACGTCTCCGTGTACGGACCTGCTACCGTCAGCTTCTGACAACCGAAGAGGTATGTCTCACCATCGTAGATGTTCGCTGTGTACGCTACGGTAACGCTCGGCTCTACAACGTTCAGCGTCAGGACAGTAATACTATCGCCGATCACGTTAATACGTTGCAGGGTGTCTTTGTAAACACCAGCCGTCGTCAACTTCCGACAACCGAAGAGGTACGTCTCGCCCGTATAGATAGACGCGGTATAACCGACTATCGTATCCATCTGGCCACCGCCGCCGGCAGAAACCGTCAGGTGAACAATGATGATACTATCACCACCGTTAACAGCCTGAACCGAATCCTTCAGCGTTTGCAGACCAGTCTCGGTAAACGTATACTTCTTGCAGCCGAACAGGTAGGTCTGATCCACCTCGATCTCGGTGTTGTACTCTACGGTAATCTTCTGTACGGGAACCGGGTTGACATTCAGCGTCAGGTTGACGATCGAGTCGCCACCACCTACGCGCTGGAAGGTCTCCGTGTACGGACCAGCCGCCGTCAGCTTCTGACAACCGAACAGGTACGTCTCGCCGTCGTAGATGTTAGCCGTGTAAGCCACGGTTACATCCTGAACAGGCACCGGATTGACATTCAGCGTCAGGTTGACGATCGAGTCGCCACCACCCACACGTTGGAACGTCTCCGTGTACGGACCAGCCGCCGTCAGCTTCTGACAACCGAACAGGTACGTCTCGCCGTCGTAGATGTTAGCCGTGTATGCCACGGTTACATCCTGAACAGGCACCGGATTGACATTCAGCGTCAGGTTGACGATCGAGTCGCCACCACCCACACGTTGGAACGTCTCCGTGTACG